>JAHJRX010000071.1 GCA_018830565.1 bacterium
GAAAGAGCTATTTGAATTTATCAACAAAAACATGTCTTGCACTTTGGCAACATGCGTTGATAACAAACCACATGTTCGGTGGATGTGGATGTATAGAGCCGACGAGAACGGGATTATATTTCACACTGGGGTTGTGAGAGAGGTTTATAAGCAACTTCAGGCAAATCCTAATATTGAACTATGTTTTTACAATGGTGATCCGCAAAATATGGTTCAAGTCCGCGTCAGCGGAATTGCTATGCAAGAAAACGATATGAAACTGAAAGAAGAAATCATTTCCAACAGGCCTTTTCTTAAAGCCGTTATTGCTCAACATGGGCATGAAATCATTGCAGTATTTCGGGTCCAAAAAATGGTGGCTACTGTTTGGTCCATGGCAAAAAATCTTGCTCCGAAGGAAGTCATTAATATAACATAATTTCTAACAAGTCGTTGCAGCGGACGGCGAGTACGCCGCTGAACTCTATCGTTAGACATACAAGAGAGCGGAAGATGGCAACTCAGAGGGAAGATATCACTCGGACAGAAGATAGCAATCAAGCGTAAGTTAGCAACCAAGCCTAACACGGCGATACGCCTAACAGCGGGGACTGGGTATCGCGATTAATGTTTTTGACTTATCAATATTTTATTTTACACATAACGGTTTGTGGTTATTCTCCCCGCTGATAGGTGAGCTTTACCGTTCAGTGAAGATATAAAGGACTACACATTTTGGAAAAGAAGTGCTATATATTAGCTGGTCCCAATGGAGCAGGAAAAACGACCTTTGCAAATGAGTTCCTTCCGATTGAAGCAGAATGCCTTAATTTCATAAATGCGGATTTAATCGCGCAAGGTCTTTCACCATTTCAACCCGACAAAATGGCAATTGAATCAGGAAGACTAATGGTTGAACATATTGATGATTGTGTTAGGAAAAATGAATCATTTGCATTTGAGACAACGCTCAGCGGAAAGGGATACATCAAGAAAATAAATGAATGGAAAAAAGAAAAATATGAAATCATCATTTATTTTCTGAAGCTCCCATCGGTTGAATTCGCAATCGAACGTGTAAAATTGAGAGTTGCCCATGGTGGACACAATGTTCCAGAGCAAGATGTTCGAAGGCGTTTTGAAAGAAGTTGGTATAATTTCACCATGTTTTACAAATTCTTAGCTGATTCATGGATTGTTTTTGATACGTCAGGCAATATACCAGTTATTCTTGATGAATCGGAGTGAATACTATGAAAAAACATAATAAGTATGCTATCATTGGATTAAAAGCCTTACAAAGAGCTGCAGAAAAGGTAGCTGAAAATGCAAGAAAAAATAAGCATAAAATCCCTGTATGGCGCAACGATCGTATCGAGTATGAAATTCCAGGAATTACCACCGAATAATCGTGTCAATTGGATATCGAGAAAGATGGTGCATTTGGCGTTAATCTTAGGCATCGTTGCCGCTTACACGCAGCGTTAGGCTCACAAGAGAGAGCGGAAGAACATACTCGGGCGTGAGAAAACGGTCAGTCGCGAGATAGCAACCGGGAGCAAGATAACAACCAAAGCCTAACAAGAAAAATCAACCTGACAAGGAGCAGGTTATTTTTATGGTTAGATGTTTGAAATAAACGATAATTTTATGTTCAACCGTTACGGAGTAAGTTGAATACATGGGAAAGTTTAGTATATACATAGAAACTTCGATTATTAGCTACTTAGCGGCTAAGCCAAGCCGAGACTTGCTTACGGCCGCATGTCAGCAAATTACAGCTGAATGGTGGGAGAACAAGCGAAATGAATATGATCTTTTCACCTCTGAGCTGGTAGTTGCTGAAGCCAGAGCAGGAGATCCAGATGTAGCAGCAAAACGACTTAAGTTACTCCAAGGAGTTTCTGAACTGAAAATTACTGATGATGTTCGTCAGATAGCTGACACATTGATAGGACAAGGTGCTCTTCCTGATAAAGCCCAAGCTGATGCACTTCATATCGCAACAGCTGCTGTTCATGGCATAGATTACTTACTAACATGGAATTGCCGTCACATTGATAATCCTGCGACGAAACCTTTAGTACGCAAGGTGTGTAGTGCAGAAGGTTACTTATGCCCGGAAATTTGCACCCCAATTGAAATTATGGAGGTAAGTGAAAATGCAAAATGAAATTCTATTAGAAGTCTGGCAAAACAGAGATGAATTCGCCAAACGATATAATTACGACCTTAAGGCAATGGTTGCGACATTGCAAGAGATGGAAAGTCATCCATTGAATGCTATAGTTGACAGAAGAAAAGAAATATCTAACCAAAAAAATGAACCAGGCAGAGCTGGTTATTTTTGTCGTTAGACAAAGAAAAAGAACCGAGAGGTCAAGCAACAGCAACCGAGAGATCAGGCGGATAACCACTCAACAAGTTGCTAACAAGGCAATCCAGCCGACCTCGTATCTTGTCGGCTGATTTTGTCATTCGGCATACTTGTTATCTGCACTTCGTGTGCTCAATTGTCTGATGTGCAGATAAAACTCGGAAGCGATACAACCGTTGTTTTCGCCACCGTTGATGAAGGCAAACAGATTCTCACTGCGCAAGATGACTTTGTTCGTTGCATGAGTCCTTTCGACCGTGCTGCTAGGATGAAGACGGACAGTGATGTCTCCGAAAAGGACTACCTGGAGTTTGTCGGTAAGAACGTTCTCGTGTGGAATGATGCTGAGAAGCAAAAAATTACTTCCTCCTTTCAAGGCATTCAGACAGAACTTAAGGCTTTGTCTTTGCCTTTTCCGAAGAAGGTGCTCCTCATCAAGACGACAGGAAATGAAGAAGGTGAGGCTGCATACACCCGAGCCAACGCCATTGTCTTCCCCAAAGACGATCTGAAAGCACCCACCGCGAAGATCCAGAAGACTATCTGCCATGAACTCTTTCACATCATATCCCGGGCGAATCCAGACTTGCGTGAGAAACTTTACACAACCATCGGTTTCGTAAAATGTAGCGAGGTTGCATTTCCATTGGAGTTGAAGTCGCGGAAAATTACAAATCCTGACGCACCGAGGAACGATCATTGCATCCGTCTTCAGGTCGGTGGCGCAAAGCGTTGGGCCGTTCCCATTCTCTTTTCGAGCGATGAGAAATACAACATGGGGCGAGGGGGCGAGTTCTTCGACTACCTCCAGTTTCAGTTCCTGTTGGTTGAACGAAACGACGATTCGTCCACTGTTAAACCGATCTATGATAGTCAAAATTCGAAGCTTGTAGGTATGCAGCAGGTATCCGGCTTCTTTGAGCAAGTTGGCGAGAACACAGAATACATTATCCATCCCGAGGAGATACTCGCTGACAACTTCACACTCCTTGTGTTGCAAAATCGTAACCTGCCCTCACCAGCAATAATCAAGAAGTTGGAAGGAACACTGAAAGACAAGAGGAACGCCGAACCAAACGCTCCAGTTAATGCGAAATAGCCCAGCGTAAAAAGCACGCTGGGCTATTTCGCATTAACTGAGCTAAAATAGAGGAAAACAGAGGAAAACAGAAGGACACATCCCAAGTTTTCTAATGAATTCCTCCAAGCATTTTACTATTTTTTCTTGATTTGAGTGGTTTTCATAAGGTATAATATTCATCAGATAAGAGAGAGTAAGATTCAGACCTTAAATGTTGAATTCACAATATTTCGGTAAACGAAAAGAAAAGAAAAAGACAGAGAACCAAAGCCTAACAAGAAATTAAAGGCATAAAAAATAATGAGAATCGTCACTTGAAACCTTGGTTATTGGCAACATAGTTTGTAGCATGTTTTATAAAATTTTTCTTGACTTGAGTGGCTTTTATATGGTATGATTTCCACAGATAAAGGAAATTATAGAGAAAAAATGCGATTGGAGGGCTAAAAGTAATGCATAAAACTATTCAAAAGATACTTCGGTGGATATCTTACACCTCCCCCAAAAATCAAATTTCCTATCATCTGTACAGAAAGAGAAAAAATGTTTAATAATTTAGAAGAAAATAAAATAACAGAAATAAACAGCTCGATAAAAAAAATTTCTAAAATCTGGAGTAGCATAAACAAATCTATTCCTTCGTGGGATTTTAATACTTTAAAAACATCGATGGAAGATTTTGATAAAAAGTTGATAACAGCAAATAAAGAGTGGGAAATCTTTAAAAATACTATTATTGAGAATATAGACAATAACTCAAAAAAAGTTGGTGACAAAGAATATATCACGGACTTAGATATAAGTTTAAGAGAACAAAAATTACCACTCATAGGAGAGTTTCCGGAATATTTAATTCCACCTTTTAAATTAGCAATAAATAAGGAATCCTTTGAAATCAAATTATTTTTTGGAAGAAAATTTGAAAAAACAACAATAATGAAACCCAAAGAAATCGCGATATGGGTACAAAATAAATATAAAAAAATTACTAACAAAAAATTTGACCCCTCAATCTTTATGAAAGAACTTATTGAAGCTTATAAATGGGGTAACAAAAATATTTATAGAGAAAAAGAGGTTTTATGGGGTAAAGCAGTAAAGCTTTTAGAGATATATAGTATTTTAACTATAAAAAGAAGTACAAAATTAGATTATCCAAAACAGTTGTATATGTATGAATTGGCACAATTAAAAGAAAATTCAGAAATGGTTTATGAAGATTACAGGTTTGAGCTCGGATTTGCCAAGAATCCAACAGATGCAATCGTTATTGTTGATAGTAAAGGGGTTGAATCAAGGGTAAGTAGTCTTACTATCTACAAAGAAGGAAAATAAAATGGAAATTACAACAAAAGATCTTTCTTTATTAAAAGAAGGAAAACCTCCTGAGAGTAAAGAGCTATTATTAGAAATGACTCTTGGTAAAGAAAAATGGTTAGATATTTTTACTAAATATTACTTACAAAATTATATCAATAATGGTGGCAGTAAGGTTAAAATACTCATTGGGAAGGAAGGCACAGGTAAAACCCATCTATTAAAGTTTTTAGAATATACCGCCAAAGAACTTGGATATAATGCTATTTATTTTTCAGCTAAAGATATAAGTGGAAAAATAAGCGATATTTCAAATTTTTATAAAATTATTGCAGATTGTATAGATCAAGAGCAACTAATTAAGGGATTAAGCTTAAAGGTAGCCAAACAAATGGGATTCTCCATAGAAAGATATGATGGAAAGTCAAAATTATTACCTTTATTAATAGAAGAAGGTCGGGGCCAAAATGATGCTGGTAGAGAAATAAGAAAAGCTATATATAACACCTTTAAAAAAGCCGATTTGAGTCCCTCTTTTTTTACATTTGCATTATTAGTTGCAGGAGATAGGCTTATAGGTTTAGATGATACTGATGAAAGTACAAAAATAGCATTTAAGTGGTTAAAAGGAGAAAAACTCGAAAGATTTGAAAAACGAGATACCCATCTTTTTGAAACTTTACAAAAATCAAATGCAAGATATTGGTTAAATGCTTTAATAAAAATACTTAATTTTGCCGGAATCAAAGGTTTGGTAATATTGTTGGATGATTTAGAGGTTTTAGCTGAAAAAAAATTAGATGGAAGATTTAAATATACCACAAACGCTGTAAAAGATGCCTATGAATTGTTAAGACAACTTATTGATGATATGGAGCTTTTAAGTAACTTTCTACTAATTCTTGCCGGTGATAAGGTTTTAATTGATGATGATGAAAGAGGACTTAAAAGTTATGAAGCCCTATGGATGCGTTTGCAAACAGGACTTGTTCCATTAGACAGATTCAATCCTTTTGCAGATATGGTCAATATAGATTTACACTTAAAATCCCTTGGAGAAGATTTTCATGAACAAGTTATGAAGAGATTAATAAAATTGTTTGAAGTAAGTGGATTAAAAAGAGATGGGACTATTCAGACGCCCGATTTATCAAAGAATAGTTTATTGAGAGCGGCAGTAATAGAAACTGCATTGAGAGCAAAAAAACTGGAGGAAGAATAAATGAAAATAATTCCAGAAGAAAGTTTAAATGCAATCTTTGCCATAGAATCCTTGAGAGCTGGAATTCCTACCCGTAAATCTACCAGAGAACTTCCAGATTTGAGAAAAGACATTATTAGTACAATTAAAGAAGATCTTGGAAAATTCCAAAATGGAGAAATACCATTAGGAAGATTAGTTTGGGGTCAGTATGGACAAGGCAAGACACACTTGCTAACAATGGTTGAACATATAGCACTCGACATGAATTTTGCGGTAAGTCGTGTTTCTTTAAGCAGAGAAGTATCTTGCCATAATTTATTTAAATTTTACACAAGAGTTGCTCCACGAATTATAACTCCGGATTCTACTGCATACGGTATCCATAGAATATTAAGTAAAAAAGAGGTAAAATATTTACCCGATACACCGATACAAAACTTTGATAGATACATCCATCCTTTACCAGCATTAATTTTTGAAACATCCCTTTCTACTGAAGGTGAAGAGCAACATAGATTTTATAGTGATCTTATGGGTGAAAGAGCACCAAAAGGAGAATTTAACAGAATTTATAGAGAATTAAAAAAAACAGCTCCTCCTAAGTTTGACACCTTTAAGCAAACCGACCATGCAACTGCATATTTTGGCTTGCTTGCAGATGTAACAAAATTTTGTGGCTATAATGGGTGGGTTATTTTAATAGATGAAGTAGAGTTAATGGGTAGATTAGGGAAGGTTGCCAGATTAAAAGCTTATCAGAATTTAAACTGGCTTTTAAATTGGTCAAAGGAACAAAAATACCCAATCTATACACTTGCGGCTGCAGCTAATAGATTACAGGATGATATTTGGTTTGGAAAAAACGATAATGATAGAGATATTATGCCAGAATTAGCTCAAGAAAGGTTTGGTGAAAAAGAAAAAGAGGAAATTAAATCATTTTTTTCAAAAGCTATTAGTGAACAATGCTTAAATGTATTACCTGTAACCGATGAGGAACTTGCACAATTATTAGATAAAGTAGCCTTGCTTCATAACAAGGCATATAGTTGGCAATCAGAGATTCCTTTTAATTCTTTGGAATTGATACAACGACAAGGTAGCCAACCTGTTAGAACTTATATCCGTGCAGCAATAGAAACCCTTGATATGCAATATCTATATAAAGATGATATACAACTAAATACCACAAAGTTGATTGAACAAGAATTAACTGAAGACCATGATTTCTTTGTTGAAAATGATAAACAAGATTAATGGAAGGGAAAAAATAGATTAAGGTTGGATTAGGGTCAAACCTTGAATGTAGAAAGCAGAATTTGCTCAACAGAAGAGAAAAAGAGAATAAAAGAAAAAAGACAGCGAAGTAAAGCAATTGCCTAACAAAAAAAATGAACCAGACAAGGAGCTGGTTATTTTTATGGTTAGACAAAGAAATAATAATATAAAGTGATGAAAAGTGCTACAATAAAACGAGGTTAAAAATGCAAACTTTAGTACAGTCAATTTATTATCCGATTTCATTAGATGAAATAAAATCAAAAGTCGCAAGAAAAAATGGCAGACGTAATGGCTTATCTGATAGTAAGCTTCAACAAACGGTTTTATTTAGTAATCATCAATTAGATAATATTAAAGAAATAGTAAATGAATTCGGAGAAAAAATTATTCGAGTTGATGGAGAAATTCCGCCAGATTTACCAGTTAAAGACGGAGATAGATTTTTATTTATCAGCTATGACCAAAGTATTCTTACCCACGGCTTACACAAATATCCTGCTAAATTTTTCCCCGAGCTTCCACGATGGCTTATAAAACGCTATTCTAAAGAAGGCAACTTAATTCTTGACCCATTTGCAGGCAGTGGCACAACAAATATAGAAGCACTTCTAACAAGAAGACCCTCTATTGGTATTGATATTGACCCATTTTCTCGCTATCTTTCAAAAGTAAAGATTACACCTTTAGATGAAGACGAATTGCAGTTAGCTCAAAAATATCTTTTGAGATTCATATTGAACTATAAACCTTCAAAAATTTCTGAAGAAGACATACCTGTTTTCCCTTACAGAGACAATTGGTTTAATAAAGAAATTATTCTTGAACTGGCATATCTAAAAAAAATCATAAACGCTCTTGATATATCTAAAAATATAAAAGATTTCTTCAGAATTTGTTTTTCGTCTATAATACGTAGTGTGTCAAATGCTGATGATAATTGTACAAGAACTGTAATACGGAAAAAATTAAATAAAAAAGTTTACCCTGCTGATGCCCTGAAAAAATTTACTGAAGTTATACTGATTAGTGTCCCAAAAATGATAGAGTTTTCTCAAAACTGTCCGTTGGGTATAAGTGTTAGTTTTCCTGATACAATAGATGCGAGGAATATTAACTATCAAGACTATTTTGACTTAGCAGTAACCTCCCCACCATATGCTAACGCGGTGGATTATCCAAGAACACACCAACTTGAAAGCTACTGGTTAGGATTAACCAGCGGCTCATTAACTCCTTTAAAGAAAAAATATGTAGGAACAGAGAGTGTTTCATCAAGCGAATATAAGAAATTACATGAAATCGGGGTTGAGGAAGCAGATATAACTCTTTCAAAAATTTTCAATAAGGATCCAAGGCGGTCATATATAGCTTTTAAATATTTGGACGATATGAGATTAAATTTATTAGAGGTTTATAAATCCTTAAAGAAGGAGGGAAGATATATAGTCGTTGTTGGAAATAATAAAATCCGAGGTGAATTATTTGAAAACTGGAAATACATAATGGAGTTAGCTAAGAATATCGGTTTTAAGGTTGAAAATTATTTTGCCTCAGAAATTATAAAACATTTTATAAAAGTTCCAAGAGGGGAAAGAATTAATACTGACTGGATTATAGTTTTAAGGAAGTAAAATATGCCAAATACAGAAGACAAAGGAAGACAAGCATCAATAGAAGGTTTTGCTAATGAGCATATCGTTGTTGGTCTTTTAATGAAAAAATATCAAAATGTTTCTCTTGTGGATTTACCTCTATCACCTTACGACATAATAATTGTCAGAAAACTTGAAACAGGCGGTGAAGACATTATTAGAGCACAAGTTAGAACAGCAAGAACAAATGTAAGTTTTACTGGAGGCACAAGAGGTGGAGTTGACAGAGAATATAAATCTGATGTTAAAACCTATACCCAATCTCCAGAAATTTCTGATGTCATCATTGGTTTAAAACCATTGGAGAATGGGGCATTTGATATGTATTTCATTCCGACTATCCTTATTGCCATCTGGGGAACAAAAAGCAAGGGACTTGGAATTATTGAGCCATTGAAAAATAATTACTCTATTCTTGAAAACTGTAAGAACAAAGATTTGATACTTAATAAATGCAAAGAATATGGAATTATTTGATTGCTATATTTCTTGTCCTTCAATATTCAGCAATTCTCGGTGAGACAGAGTTGGGGTCAGACCTTAAATTGAATATGGAATTCACAATAGTTCGATAAACCAAAAGAAAAGACAGCAAAGCAAAGTCTAACAAAAAAATGAACCAGGCAGAGCTGGTTATTTTTGTCGTTAGGGCGATAAACAAAGAAGGATAAAATGCCAGAAATAACAAGATTCTACGGAATTATAATCAAATTATTCTTTGGAGATCATCCACCACCACATTTTCATGCCATATATGGAGAATATATCGCTTTGTTCAATATTGAAACATTAGAAATGATAGAAGGTGATTTGCCAACTCGAGCAAAGAAATTGGTTAAGGAATGGGTAATAATGTATAAAGATGAGTTAAAAAACATCTGGGAAACACAGGAGTTTAGAAAATTGCCACCTTTGGAGTGATAACCATGAATATTCCAAGAATTCAAGATGTACAAATTTCTGACGCATATACACTTATCATTAAATTTACTAATGATAAAAAAAAGAGCTATGATGTCACCCCTTTATTAAACCGTGAGATGTTTGCTCCTTTGAAAAGCTTCGCTTACTTCAAGAATGTACATGTGGAACCAGGTGGTTATGCAGTTGCTTGGGATGCAAATATAGACATCAGTGAATATGAACTTTGGAAAAATGGGAAAGAAATGCCCTAACAAGTCGTTGCAGCGGACGGTGCGTAACGCCCAGCAAGCACAGTTACTATGCCTATAAGAAAGCTTACCACAAACAACAGGATTGACCAAATCCACCACACCGTTAAACACACCATTAAAACCATCTCCTGACGAGATAAAAGCAGAGGAGTCCTGCGCCAAACCCAATAGCCATATTCTTAGTCAGCACTGAGATGAATATCGTTATGCTCATAGGGAGAAGATCTTTCTTTGTCACATCCTTGGCAAACTTTAAGAGGGATATTCCAACCATAATGAGCATCGCTCCAATAATAGACCGAGGAAAGACATAGAAGATAGCGACAATGGATGAGGATAAAAACAGCCCTAAACTTATCTCAATTAAGCCCTCTATAATATTTGTCCCGCCTGTCCTTGCCCCAAAGTAGTATTGCCCGGCAAGACCTCCGGCACCATGACACATTGGCATACCTCCAAAGAATGGGGTAATAAGGTTCATCACCGCTTGATTGACAAGGAGCTTCTTCTCTGAAACGGGTCTGGCTGGAAAATACTCTCGAATAAGTGCGGCACAGGCAATGACGGCATTGGTCAGGGTCAAGGGAATCTGGGCAATCCCAGCTAAAATAAAGGTTTTACCCATCTCCTTTAGTTCTGGGATAAATATGGGTGGAAGGGAAACCACCAGGCTAACCTTTCCAGCTAACTCCCCTCTCAGGGCTGGAATTGCTACCCCAAGCACCATCAGAACAATAGCCGCTGGTGCAAATCTATTCTCTCTAAGAAGAATAATAATAAGAATAGAAAGTGCTCCCAAACCCCATCCATCTAAGGTTACACCTTTTATCATAGAAAGCCCAAAAATCCCAAGCATTATACCCAGTGAGACCTGAATCCCACGGACAACACATCTTGGAATAAGCCTCAAAACCTTCTCCATCAGCCCACTGAAGGAGAGAATGAGCCAGAAAAGCCCCAGACTAAACCCACAGGAATAGACCATAGACGGTGTCCAATGGTTAGCTATGGCATAGACGGCTACTGCCTTTTTTGGCTCAAGGGGCATCGGCAGTTTATAGATTAAACCAGTGACGATATTTGTCAACCCCATCATCACCAAAAATCCTGCTGGATTTAACCCACAGACAACAATATAGCCAATAGCCAGCGGAAACAAGGTGCCAAAATCACCCATAGACCCTGCCAATTCCCTCAGGCTAAACTCAAAACTTCTTATCTTCATCATCTTGTCTTTACTCCTTCAGGAATAAGGATATAGCTCTTGGCTTGCTCTTTTCTCTTGCATCCGGCACAGAGTTTCTTTATCTCAGGGATGTCCACATTTTTCTTTAGCAGGTCTGGTTCATTATAACTACATTGACAGTTTAAGGTTGTAACTTGTTCATTTTAAAGGGAATTTATTAATGGTAGGGGGAAGTTCCGTTTCAAGCACGGTAGAAACCTTTAGAATTGTTGCATAGGCTTCCAGGATAAACTACGGTCCATCATCAATAGTTAAGGGATTAACAATAAAATCAAGCGGCTTAAACGTATGGCTTACGGATACAAAGATATTGAGTCCTTTAGGCTGAAAATTCACCAGCCTTGCGGGTTACTAAATCATAGAAGATATCCACAATAACGAAAAACCAGAGTTTTTTGCAAACCAGTTTTCATTGGGCATAACAACTGACTAACTTCCAAGTCCTATTCACCATTAATCTTTTCTATTCCCACGAGGTGGTGATACCAATCTTGAGATGATAATACTCAACTCATAGAGCAGAAGAAGAGGTATAGCCAGAAATAATTGATTGACTATATCTACCGTTGGCGTAAGAATTGCAGCTACAATAAAAATGATTAAGATGGCGTATCTGCGATTCCTTGAAAGGAATCGAGGTTTTATAAGACCAATTCTTGTGAGAAATAATACCCCCAAGGGTAATTCAAAGGTTATCCCAAAAGAGATAAGAAGCGTCATCACAAAGGAGAGATAGGTCATGATGGAGATCATCGGCTCAAGAGACTCACCACCATAGCTAAGGAGAATCTTCACCCCTAAGGGAAGGACAAAAAAATAACAGAAACCTACCCCGACCAAGAAGAGAAGAATAGAGAAGGGAAAATAAATAAGGATGTATCTCTTCTCCTTAGCAGTCAGTCCACAGGAAATAAATCCCCAAACCTGATAGAGGACCACCGGTAGGGCAAGAAAAAATCCACCAAAGAGGCCAAGTTTTAATTTAGCCATTAAGGCCTCGGTTGGAGCAAGAAAGACAAGTTTACCAACCGGACGGACCAGGATAGATAAGAGCTTATCCGAAAATAAATAGCCTGGAATGGCCGAAAGGCCAATGGCAAAAAGACATACTATCAGTCTCCATCTTAACTCATTAAGATGTTCAATCAGGGTAAGCTTCTTAGTGTCCTCTTCTCTTCTCAATCTTTTGAATCCGGCTTTACCTCTTCTTCTATGTCCTTGATGCCTCGTTTGAACTCCCTTATCCCTTTACCCAGGGAAGAACCGATCCCCGAGAGTTTGTTTGCCCCAAAAATAACCAGGGCAATAGCCAGAATAATCAGAAGTTCTGGCATACCAAGATTAAACATAGTTCACCTCCTATCTTGAAAACGTTGTCAAGCATTTTCTTCTTAAAATCTTTAATTTACAATTTAAACCCAAAATTATTAAATCATAAAGTATATTAATCTGTCAAATAAAAAGTTTTAATGTGTCATCCGCAAATGAAAATGTCCCAATATCCGTAAATAAATCCTTTACATTTGCCACAAGATATAGTATTAGTAAAGTGTTTTTTTGGAAAATAATGGAGAAATTTTAGTCTAAAAATACCTTATCCGAAAGATGGTGAGAAATTAAGAGGCTTCTTAGGTAAAATAGAGTGAATTTATGCTTAGAGATAATTATCATCGTCAAATAAACTACTTACGGCTTTCTATCACGGATATGTGTAATCTACATTGTATCTATTGCCAATCATGGAAAGAAGTAGATAAGAAAAGGCAAAGGGATATCTTGAGCTACGAAGAAATTATCCGGCTTACTTTACTTCTGGTTCGGTTAGGTGTTAGTCGGGTACGGCTTACTGGTGGGGAGCCTTTAGTTAGACAGAATATCATCTATCTTATCAAGGAACTGATAAAAATAAAGGGGCTTGAAGAGATATCTTTGACTACTAATGCTGCCAAATTGGCAAAGTTGGCGGTAGGATTAAAAGAAGCAGGGATAAGAAGGATTAATGTGAGTCTGGATTCTTTAGATAAGGAACGTTATGCCAGAATTACTGGCGGTGGAAATTTAAGTGATGTGCTTGCTGGAATAGAAGAGGCATTAAGGGTTGGGCTTGGTCCTCTGAAGATAAATATGGTGGTTATGAAAGGAATTAATGATGACGAGGTGGAGAAGTTTGCTAACCTGACTTTGGATAAGCCAATTCAGGTTAGGTTTATAGAACTTATACCTATTGGACAACAAAAGGATTTTTGGGTAAGACGATTTTTATCTACCAATCTTATTAGGAAGAGATTGGCAGATAACTTTAATCTTATTCTCAGTGATGGGTTGCCGGGCAATGGTCCAGCAAAATACTATCAAATAACTGGAGCCGTAGGAAAGATTGGGTTTATCTCACCAATAAGTGACCATTTCTGTGAGAGGTGTAATCGTATTAGACTTACTCCAGATGGCCATTTGCGGCTTTGTTTGGGACAAAATATAGAGGTTAACTTGAAACAAGTTTTGCGTCAAGGGGCATCAGATGAGGAATTAGAAAGGATTATTGTTCAGGCAATGAGTGATAAACCAGCTGCTCATCAGTTTCAACTAAAAAGCCCAACTGGTCGTCAAATGTCAGCTATTGGAGGATAGGATGTATAGAAGATGACTAAAACAATTGCTCAGATTAATGAGCAGATGTATAGAAGATGACTAAGACGACAATTGCTCAGATTAATGATAGGATGTATAGAAGATGACTAAAACAATTGCTCAGATTAATGAGCAGATTAAAAAAGGTCAGGCCGTGGTGGTAACCGCCGAAGAGATTATTGATTTAGTGGATGAGAAAGGCCTTAGCCAGGCAGCCAAAGAGGTGGATGTAGTTACTACTGGTACTTTTGGTCCAATGTGTTCCTCTGGAGTCTATTTTAACTTTGGCCATTCTAAACCTAAAATTAAAGCCCAAAAAGTCTGGCTAAATGATGTTCCTGCTTATGCCGGATTAGCAGCGGTAGATGCTTATCTTGGTGCCGCCGAGCTTTTAGAAAATGACCCAACCAATACTATCTACCCAGGAGCATTTAAGTACGGAGGGGGACATGTGATTGAAGAATTAGTGGCGGGGAAGGATATTCGATTGAAGGCTACCTCTTATGGAACAGACTGTTATCCAAGAAAAGAACTTGAAACTTGGATTAATATTAAGGACTTAAATGAGGTGGTACTCTTTAATCCGAGAAATGCTTATCAGAATTATAATGTAGCGGTGAACCTTTCTGAGAAGATTATCTATACTTATTTGGGAGTCTTGTTACCCAAGTTAGGTAATGCTATTTACTGCAGTGCTGGGCAACTTTCTCCTTTATTAAATGATCCCTTATACCTTACCATTGGCATTGGTAGTCGCATCTTCTTGGGTGGCGGTATAGGATATGTAGTCTGGCAAGGAACTCAACATAATCCAAAGGTCTTCCGGGGAGAGAATGATGTCCCGAGGTGCCCGGCTGGAACTTTAGCGGTGCTTGGCGATCTAAAGCAGATGAAATCACAGTGGCTTAGAGGAGTAAGTATGACTGGTTATGGCGTTACTTTAGCGGTAGGAATTGGGGTGCCTATTCCCATTCTCAATGAAGAGATTTGTAGATATGTAGCCGTTAAAGATGAGGAAATCTATACCCAGGTGATAGATTACAGCGAAGCTTATCCCCAGGGAAAGATTGGAAGCTTAGCCGAAGTAAACTATGATCAACTTAAGAGTGGCAAAATAATGGTTCAAGATAAGGAAGTTCCCACTGGATCGCTCTCCAGCTACGCTAAGGCCAGAGAAATAGCTAATACTCTCAAGGAATGGATTAAAAAAGGTGAATTTCTTTTAAGTGAGCCGGTCCAAATGCTCCCCTCCGTTAATTCTGAGATTACCTCTAAGTCTCTAAAAGAAAGGCCAGAAGAGGTGAAAAGATGATTAAGAAACGAATGGTACTCACATTTCCCAAAGAGACTATAGAGCAGCCCATTACTTACCACCTGATTAAGGACTATGATTTGATGGTTAATATTCTAAGTGCTAAGATTAATCCTAATGAAAAAGGGAGAATGGTCTTAGAGATCAGTGGAAAAAAAGGATCATTAGACAAAGGAATAGACTATTTGAAGAATTTAAGAATAAGTATTCAGCCATTAGCCAAGGATGTCCGGTGGAATGAAGAAAGATGTATTCATTGTAGTGCTTGTATTCCTCTTTGTCCATCTCGTGCCTTAAGTATCGATCGAGATAAGATGAAAATTTCATTTAATTCTGAACGTTGCATAGTTTGTGGTTTCTGCCTTAAGGCATGTCCTTATCAAGCTATTGAGATCTTGTTTTAGAGAAGAAGAGTAATCTTTGTTTATTGGTGGAGATTATGGGGCTTTAGAAGAATGAGGAGTTGGAAGATGAGGAGTTGAAAGAAGTAGAAATAAAAGAAGGAGAGAATAATATCAATTGAGGCAAGAAGGAAAGGTTGTTTCCATCAATATTAGTCAAGACAAAGGTGAAAAAAAGATTCCGCTAAGTGGACCAGGTAAGTTAATAGCTAATTATGGACTTGAAGGTGATGCTCATAGCGGTAATTGGCATCGGCAGGTAAGTTTATTAGCGATGGAGTCGATTGAAAAGATGCGCCAGGATGGGCTTAATGTCTCTGGTGGTGATTTTGCTGAAAATATTACCACCAGTGGAATAAATCTTGCTGCCTTAAAGATTGGCCAACAGATAAAGATCGGAGAAGAAATAGTTCTTAAAGTAACTCAGATTGGTAAAGTCTGTCATCATAAATGTGCCATTTACTACCAGGCAGGAGATTGCATTATGCCTAAAGAGGGTATATTTGCTGAAGTAGTTTTAGGTGGAGAGATCAAGATTAAAGATAAGATCCAGGTAATAATGTGAATATAAGGAAAAAAGTGAAGGCAGTAAGAGTAGAGCTTGGAGATAGAAGTTATAATATCTATATTAAAGCAGGTATCTTAAGAGAAGCTGGAAAGTATATCAGAGATCTAAATTTAAACAAAAAGGTTTTCATTGTTACTAACCCTAAGGTAGGTGGGCTTTATTTAAAAGAACTAATAAAATATTTAAAAGAATATGATCTAGTTCCTATGATAGCAGAAGTTCCAGATGGTGAAGAATACAAATCTCTTCAGGATGCAAGTCATCTTTACGATCAGATGATAAGTTTTAAATTAGATAGAAGTACTCCTGTCATTGCTTTGGGGGGAGGAGTAATAGGGGATTTAGCCGGGTTTGTAGCAGCTACTTTTATGAGAGGTTTGCCTTTAGTGCAAGTTCCTACTACTTTATTAGCCCAAGTTGATAGTAGTGTCGGGGGTAAGGTAGCAGTTAATCATTCCCAAGCAAAAAATATGATCGGTTCTTTTTACCAACCTAAGGTAGTAATCATTGATGTGAACTTATTACAAACTTTAGAAGAAAGAGAGTTGAGATCAGGGTTAAGTGAAGTAATCAAGTATGGGGTCATTAAAGATAAAGAGTTATTTGAGGTTTTAAAAAAGAATATCTCTAAGATAAAAGAATTAGACCAAGATTGCTTAGAAGAGGTCATTGCTAAATCTTGTCAGATAAAGGCAGAGATTATTTCTCAAGACGAAAGAGAAAAAGATCTTAGGGCTATCTTAAATTATGGCCATACCGTAGGGCATGCTATCGAAGCAGTAACTAAATATGGAAAATATCGCCACGGTGAAGCTATTGCCATAGGAATGATGGTGGAATCTAATTTGTCTGTAGAGTTGGGCTTATTTAGCAAAGAAGGAGTTAAGGAACAAGAATGGTTATTTCAAGAAGCTGGTTTAAAAGTAAATTTTAAAGGTATTGACCTCTCTTTAATTATGGAGGCCATGAGGTTAGATAAAAAAAAATTAGGTGAAAAACTAAGATTTATCTTACCTCTAGAAATTGGAAAAGTCTTGATAAAAGAATATAACGATGAGAAGATTATTAAAAAAGTAATTAGGAGGCAAGAAGAAAATTGATTAATATCTTAGTCATTAATGGTCCTAATTTAAATACTCTGGGCAAGAGAGAGCCCTCTATTTATGGAAATCTTACCTTAGACGAGATCAATCAACAGATGGTTAAATACGGAGAAACACTTGATGAAAAAAAGATTAAGTTTGAGTTTTTCCAGACAAATCACGAAGGGGAGATAGTTGATAAGATTAATAATACTCAAGGTGATGCTATTATTATTAATGCCGCAGCTTTTACCCATACCAGTATTGCCATAAGAGATGCTATTTTAGCCTCTAAAATACCAACCGTAGAAGTTCACATCTCCAATATTCATCAGAGAGAAGAATTTAGAAGGCATTCTATGATTAGTGAAGTTTGCGTGGGCCAGATTAGTGGATTTGGAAGTAATAGTTATCTCTTAGCTGTTCAAGCAGTAGTAAGTATTGTTTAAATTAAGATTAATTAAAAAGGTCATAAGATAATTTAATGCTTAAAAAAACCACTGGTCGGTTAGAAATAATAAAGAGTAAACTTCTTCTAGAAAAAGTAGATGCATTTTTAATAACCAATCTTGTTAATGTAAAATATCTCTCTGGTTTTGCTGGATCTAATGGTTATCTATTTCTTTGCCCAGAAGATCAATATTTTATCACTGATTCTCGTTATTTATGGCAAGCTGAAAAAGAGATCAAAGATTATAAGATATTAGAGCAGAAAAATTCCTTATCAGAGGTGATTAAAAATTTAGTAGAGACAAAAAAAATAAAATATTTAGGAATAGAAGGAGATGTATCTTATAAAATTTATAATTCCTTGCAAGATAAGCTTAGCGAAGTAAAGTTAGTTATCATAGAAAAAGTTATTGAGGAAGCTCGATTAAGAAAGGATGAAGAAGAAGTAAAGAATATCAAGAGAGCTTGCCAAGAAATACAATTAACTTTAATCAAAGTTTTAAAATTAGCGAAAGAAGGAGTAAGAGAGGTAGAAATAGCTGCTGAAATCGAATATTTTTTAAAGAAGAAGGGAATGAATTCGGCTTTTGAGACTATTGTAGCTTCTGGAGTCTCTTCTTCCTACCCTCATGCTAAAGCTTCTCTAAGCAAGATCAAGAAAGATGATCTATTATTAATTGATGCTGGAGCAGTTTTTAATGGATACCATTCGGATATTACTCGAACTATTATTTTAGGAAGAATAAGTAAAGAAAAGAAGAAGATTTATGAAGTAGTGAAGGGTGCTCAAGAATATGCTTTAAGTCTGGTAAAAGTAGGACTAAGATGTAGCGACTTAGATAGAGAAGTCAGAAAATATATTGATGATAAAGGCTATGGTCAGTACTTTATTCATAATTTAGGCCATGGAGTAGGCTTAGAAGTCCATGAAGATCCAGTCTTGTCTCAGAAAACAAAGAACGGCGTAGTTATAGATGAAGGAATGGTGTTTACTATTGAGCCAGGAATATATATTCCTGGACTCGGAGGAGTAAGAATAGAGAATGTAATTTTAGCTAAAAAAGAAGGATGCGAAGTCTTAACCAACGGGTTACCCTTAGAGATAATTTTAGAGTAGTTGTAATGAGTCAGTTACCACAAGGGACAGCCGCAAGGGCTGTCCCTACTATTTTTGGTCTAATATGAGCAAGCAGAATAAGATAAGAAAGAGTCTTAAGTTTTCTCTTTTAGATGGAGTATTTGCTTCTTGCATGGTAGGTTTAACTACGGATTATATTACCCCTTTTGCTCTTGTTTTAAAAGCAACTAATAAACAAATTGGCCTTCTCAATGCCCTGCCTAATCTTATTTCTTCTTGCATCCAATTAAGATCAGCAGATTTAGTAGAAAAATTAAAGAGTCGAAAGAAGATTATTAATATCTTTGTACTTTTACAAGTATTGATGATGATACCTATCTTTCTTCTTCCTTATTTATTTAAACAACCATTAGTATCTTTTTTTATCATCCTCATTACTTTATTTGTTAGTTTTGGAGCTTTTGCTGGTCCCCCTTGGTCATCTTTAATGGCTGACTATATTCCACCTAAGAGTAGAGGTAAATACTTTGGTTGGCGAAATAAGGTTTTAACCATTGTCACTATTTTAAGTAGTTTTTTAGCTGGATTTATCTTGCATGTCCTTAAATGCTCTCTTTTAACAAGATTTATGATCATTTTTGGTTTAGCTTTTATCTGTAGATTTATTTCTTGGTATTTTTTAACTTTGATGTATGAACCACCTTTTAAAATAGAGAAAGAAGCTTATTTTAGTTTCTTTGATTTTATTAAAGGGATTAAAAAGTCTAATTTTGCCAAATTTGTTATCTTTGTTTCCCTTCTTAGTTTTTGTATAAATTTAGCGGCTCCATTTTTTTCAGTATTTATGCTTCGGGATTTATTAAGTCTCTTTTTTATCTCTACTATTTTAAGAGGTTTGGTGGTAACCTTATTTTTAGGAAAAATAAAAGAAGTAAGAAGGACAGAAAAGATTAAAAGCCAGGATTTATTTTATAGTATTATAGGAATAAAGCCTATTATTCAGGAATTACGACAATTTTCAAGAGAGAGGGACTAAATGCAAGCTATAAATAGGAAAGATAAAAGAAGTAAGAAGGACAGAAAAGATTAAAAGCCAGGATTTATTTTATAGTATTATAGGAATAAAGCCTATTATTCAGGAATTACGACAATTTTCAAGAGAGAGGGACTAAATGCAAGCTATAAAAGAGTTAAGCTTAAAAGAATTAAAAGAAATTACAGACAGTTGGGGTAAACCAGAATTTCATGCTCATCAAATTTGGAACTGGATATACAAAAAGAATGTAACTGATTTTGAAAAGATGTCCGATTTGCCTTTAGATTTAAGAAGACAATTAAAAGAAAATTTTTCTCTTGCCAATTTAAAATTAGTAGAAGTAGTAACTTCAAAAGATCAGACTAAAAAGTTTCTTTTTGAATTAAATGATGGTAATTTTATAGAGGCAGTAATCATTCCCGCTAAAGAAAGAATAACCGGCTGTATTTCTACTCAAGTTGGTTGTAAATTTTCTTGTCAGTTCTGTGCTAGTGGTTTATTAGGTTTTAAGCGAAATTTAAGTTATGGAGAGATTATTGATGAGGTTTTATCCTTAAAAGCCTCGTCTCAAAAATTAACTAATCTTGTCTTTATGGGTATTGGGGAGCCATTAGATAATTATGATCAGGTCTTAAAAGTAGTTAAGACTGTCAATTCTCCTCTGGCTCTTAATTTAGGAGCACGAAAGATAACTATCTCTACTTGTGGAATTATTCCTGGAATAAAAAGACTAGCTGAGGAAGGATTACAAATAGAATTATCTGTCTCTTTACATGCCGCTAATGAGAAGATAAGGAATAGGCTTATGCCTGTAAACAAAAAATATCCCATCAAGGACTTAATGGGGGCTTGCCGAGAGTATATCAAAAAGACAAATCGCCAGATAACCTTTGATTATATTTTAATTAATAAGTTAAATTCATCATTAAAAGATGCCCAGGAATTAAGTTTATTATTAAAAGAGATAAAATTGTCAAAGGTGAACCTTATCCCCGCTAACCAAATAAAAGAGCTTGAGATAGAACCTCCCCCGGAGTCAGAAATTTCATCATTTAAAAACTACTTAGATAAGGCTGGAATCAAAGTAGCCTTAAGAAGACCTCGGGGTCAAGATATTAAAGCTGCCTGTGGGCAACTAAGATTAAGCACCATGATCTCTTAAAATGAAAAAGAAAGAGATTTTTGCTTTTGGATCATTGTTAGATGAATACTAGTCTTAAACTTACCTCGTCTTTTTTTAATGCTTCTTTAGATAAAGAGATATTTATTTCTACGGTAAGCTGGCTTTTTTTTTCTGGATTTTTAGTCATCATCTCTCTGGCTTTGTTTTTCTTTGTAGGAAAGAGCTTTTTAAAGAATCTTAAAAATAAGGAGCGTAAATTTCGCCGAAGTTCATGGCAAGGATTATTAGCTTTAATGGTGGTATTTCTCTTAGGAACTACAGGTTCCATAAGAAACATAAGAGCATATTTTAACGCTCCTTGTGGCTATAGCATTAATGATACCGCCATAATTATTCATAAACATTATGGAAATATTACTATTCCAGTGAAAGAGATAAATAAAGCTTGGTTAGATGCAGCTAAGTTTTATAAAATAGACCGGTGTTACCGGTATTGCTGGATAGAAAAAGGATGGGTCTCTTATGAGATGTTTGGAACTTTTGGCAGTTTTTATACCTCTAAATTTGGATGGTTGGATTACTATGTAACTAATATGAATAACCTGGTTGTATTAGAAGGCAAGAAAAAAGTAGTAATTTCTCCAGATCATCCAAGGGAATTTATTGCTTTACTGATGTCAAAGCTATATAGTAGTTATTAACGAAAATCGGATATAAAGCAAATTAATTTGAGTGCCAACGAGTTTATCTTTTGTTGCTCGGCATTATTTTTTATGTCCGGTTTTCGTTAATAACTACTATATTGATATAATTTATAATTTCCTCTACCACTTCTTCTTTTGACTTATCGGAAGTATCAATGCAATATCCGGCTTTTTCATAAGACGGCTTTCTATGGACTAAGATCTCTTTTATTTTTTTGGGAAGATCAATAGTCTTCAATAAAGGGCGGCTCTTATCGTCCTTTACTCTTTCATAAATTACTTCTTCTGAAGCCATTAAAGAAATAAGAATGCCATTTTCTCTTAATAATTTAACATTTTCTTCATCTAAGACCACTCCTCCACCTGTAGAGATAACACAAGAATCCCTTTTAGATATTCTCTTTACTAATTCTTTCTCTAATCTTCTAAAATATGCTTCTCCGTATTTCTTAAAGAGATCATTAATGGTCTTATGATGCTCTTCTTCAAGAATTTCATCCATCTCTATAAAGAACATACCTAATCTCTCCGCTAACATCCTTCCAATACTCGATTTTCCACTTCCCATAAAACCAAAAAGCACAATGTTCTTCATAGCTTGTTTAAAAATTACCTTATCTTAATCTCTGCTTGTTGTTTTTCCCGCTTATTGCGAAATTTATCAGGTAGCTTCAAGACTACGATTATTCCACAATATTACACCTCAAAATACATCGCTGTCAAATCATTAATGATTCCCTAAAAATTTAAAAACTAATTTGAATGGAGTCAACTAAAACCAACTCTTTCGCCAGTGAATAGCCTATTACCCATACAAAAAAATAGTTTCTGCTTTACAAAAAAAGAAAATGGGAGTATAAGTTCTTAAGGGTAGTTACCTATAAACAATAATAAACAATATTTGTTTTTATTTTTATAAACAAAATATATGGTAAGTTAATAAAGTGATTGTAGTTATTGATTACAAAATGGGTAATCTTCATAGTGTCCAAAAAGCCTTAGAATATGTGGGTTTTAAAGTAAAAATAACTAATAATTACCGAGAGATTATTTATGCCCAAGGAGTGGTCTTGCCAGGGGTAGGGGCTTTTAAGGATGCGATAAAAAATATTAAAGAATTAAATATTGATCAAGCTATCTATAAAGTTATAAAAGAAGGAAAACCGTTTTTAGGTATCTGCTTAGGGTTGCAACTTTTATTTTCTAAAAGCTACGAAGATGGAGAGCACCAAGGTTTAGGTGTTTTAAGTGGAGAGGTAGTCAAATTTCCCGGTAGCGTCTTAGTTCCTCATATTGGGTGGAATACTCTGGAGATAAATCTTAATTTAGATCAGACTTCTTCTTTGTTTTTAAATATTCCAAATTGTTCTTTCTTTTATTTTGTCCATTCTTACTTTATTAAGCCTAAAGAGGAGAAGATTATAGCTACCATGACTGAATATGGACTAAAGTTTGCTTCTTCTATTGTTAAAGATAACATTGTTGCTACTCAGTTTCATCCAGAGAAGAGTCAGGAGTTAGGATTAAGGTTTTTAGATAATTTTAAGAAGGAGTTTTTTTAGAGAAGATGTTAATTATTCCAGCTATTGATATTAAGGATGGAAGAGTAGTTCGGTTAACTCAAGGAAGGTTTGACCAAGAAACAGTATACTTTGAAAAGCCTTACCAAGTAGCCAAAAGGTGGAGAGCAGAAGGAGCTTCTTTTCTCCATGTTGTTGACTTAGATGGAGCTAAGGGGGGGTCTCTGAAAAATAAAGAGAGTATAAAAAAAATTATTGAGGCGGTAGATATACCTATTCAAGTAGGGGGAGGAATAAGAACCTTAGAAATCGTGGAAGAATTAATCTTAATGGGTGTAAGCAAAGTTATTTTAGGAACCACAGCGGTAAATGATCAACTTTTGGTAAAAAAAGGGGTAGAAAAATTTAGAGAACAAATTGTTATAGGCATAGATGCAGTTAATGGTTATGTGGCTATAAAAGGTTGGCAAGAAAAAACAAAGATAAACGCCGTGGACTTAGCTTTAAAGATTAAAGAGATGGGTATTAGTGAAATAATTTATACCGATATCTTAAGAGATGGGACTCTTAACGGTCCTAATAGGGAAGAATTAATTAACATTGCTCAAAAGACAAAACTAAAAGTAGTTGCTTCTGGGGGTATTTCTAGCCTAGAAGATATCAAGAAGATTAAAGATATTGAATATTTGGGGATAAAAGGAATTATTATTGGAAAAGCTCTTTATGCTAAAAAGATAGATCTAAAAGAAGCTATCAAGGTAGCTGAGGAGTAGTTATTTATCCTCAAGCAAAACAGGTTTGCAAAAAATATTACTTGAAATCCCAAATTACCCGAGCGATTTACTGGGCAAAACTGTTTAAAATGAGAATATTTAACAATATTTTTCACAAACCAACTTTGGATAGTCTAATTAAGGCTTAATGAGGAGAAAGATATGGATATTGAAAATATCAGGGAAATTTTAAATGAATTTACCAATGGTCAGGAATGGAGTCGGATCCGAGAAACACAATTAAGAAGTATGGGCGCTACCTCTTATTGGATTATCGATAATGAAGGTAGCTTTGTATTTAAAGAGACCCAAGATAAAGAAGGATGTCAAAATGTCAAGTCTACTTCTTTAGATTATGAAAATTGCCAGGCTGCTTTTCTTTACTTATTTTATGAAACGAAGAAGAGAAAGAGATCTATCATTAACAAATGCCATCTTAAATATATTACTTTTAGTGTTCCTTTGATGGCCGAAAATGAGGTAGTGGGAATAGTGGGGGGGTGTCAAATTGAGAGTCCTGCTTTTATGGGAAAGAAAGAAAGACTTATTTCTTCTTCTGTGATTAGAGCTCCTCAAGTGAAAATGGTCGAATTGTTAGAAAAAGGGGTTGAGCTTTTAGCTATTCATTGCCAATCTGCTTTAGATTTAATTATTAAAGATCGAAAGCTTTTAGAAAAAGAAAGAGAGATTAAGGATATCTCCCTTTTTTATGAGATCATGGAAGGAGAAAGGGATAAGATCTTAAGTTTAGACCCAAATAGCTTGTTTCGTTATTTCTTAAGTATTATTTCTAGGATTATTAAAGGGCAAGTTTATGTCTTGATGTTATATAATCAAGCCGAAAATGAACTAGAAATCAAGATGAGTCTTGAAGAAGATGGTTCCTTAGTTTCTTCTTCAAGAGTAAGTATAGATAAGGATATTGCTGAATATGTTATCAAGACTAAGGAACCTATGTTAGTAAAGAATATTGGCCAAGATGAAAGATTGGCCAATCAAAGGACGATTAATCAGTATTACACTAAGTCTTTTTTAATAACTCCATTAATGCTTCAGAGAAAGCTGATCGGAGTGATTTCTATAAATAGCGAGCTAACTCATCATATATTTAATGAAAGTGAACTTAGAGTTCTTCAATTAATTTGTGGTTATATCACAGTGGCGATAGAGTCATCCCTTTTATCCTACCAAGAAATGAAGACTAAATTTAATTTAGAAAAAGAAGCTAGTCAGTTAAAAGAAGGGGCGCATAAAATAAAGACTCAAACAGATGCTCTTCGACAACAAATTGTTACTTTAAGTGAGCAAATAGAAGAGACAGTGAAATTAAAAAAAGAGACGGAGGAGTTAAAAATTCAGGCAGATAAAATAGAAAATCAGACTTTATTTACCAAAAAATTCTTAGAATTACAAACCTTAGAAGTAGCTACTCAAGAAGAAGAGACCATAACATTAAAGAGAGAGACGGAAGCCCTCTCTAAGCAGGTGGAAAAATATCTTTCCGAAGAAAAGATTACTCCTGATATTACCACTTATACTCAGGATCTAAAAAGACAAACAGAAAAACTTTATCAGCAAGCAGGGAAATTGTTTTCCCAAGTAGAGATGCTAAAGAATCAATTAAGGGAAGCAGAAGAATTACTTTCTAAGGTAAAAGAGGTAGAAGAGTTAGATAACCAGACTCAGCAATTAAAAGAACAAGCAGATACTTTAAGGTCTCAAGTTGATAAACTACAAAATAAAGCTGATAATTTAATTGTTCAAGCTAAAGAAGCAGAAGCTATTATTGCTGCTGCTTCGGATATGGAAAAGGAAAAGGATCTGGCTGATGAATTAAATTTATTAGCGGAGATTAGCTCCCAAATGAATAAATTTAAAAAACCAGAAGAGATCTTAAATTGGGTCTTACTAAAAATTCAGCCTTTATTTAATTCTAATTTAGGAGCTTTTCTTTATGCTAAAGGAAGAATCTTATCCATTAATATCCTTTATCAAAGCGAAACATCTGAAAAGCTTCTTGAAGAAATGAAGAGTAAACTTTTAACAACTTGGTCCGAGATTAAAAGTGAAAGCATGGCCAATAAAAGAGTTATTTGTAATTTATCTAAAGAGTCTTCCTGGGGAACTTCTTTAGAAGATCAAGAACAGATTGAGTCGTTCTTAATAACTCCCTTTAATATTAAGGATAAAGAAGTAGGTCTTTTAGTCTTAGCTAGCTCAAAAAAGGACTTTTTTGGTTTGGAAAAGAAAAGATTTTTCTCTTGTTTGAGCAACTATTTATCTTTAGCGGTGGAGAATAATGTTTTAAAAGAGAAGACCTTGTCCGAAATAGATGAGTTGACTAAAGTTTATGATTATCGCTATCTAAAGCATGCCTTGGATAGCGAGGTAAAGAGGGCTGAATTTTTTAATCATAACTTATCTATGATTTTAGTTGATGTAGATCATTTAGCTAAGATAAATAATCATTATGGATATCTGATGGGAAACAAGGTCTTAATTAATATAGCTAAGACCTTAAAGAAGAATATAAAGAAAATTGGCTTTGTGGCTCGTTATGGGAGTGATCATTTTGTATTAGTCTTGCCAGAAACAAGGGAAGATGAAGCTTATCAAGTGGCTAAAGAGATAAAAAGTGAAGTTTCAGCCACCGTGTATCATAGTAAAGACAGTAAGTTTGGCATTACAGTGAACATAGGATTAGTAAGTTACTCTAGTCTTATAAAAGATAAAACAGTCCCTGGCTTATTTAAGGCGGTTAATAAAGCCTTGTTAAGAGCTAAACATTCAGGAAAAAATGAAGTAGAGATTTATAGAGATAATAATCATAATGGTAAAACTTAAGTAACTATTCAGGTAGCAAGAATACAGAATTCAGGAGTCAGAATGAAAGAACCTGTGTGATTTATGCGATTATTTTTTGTTTGGATTCACTGATTACGAACAGTTGCGTTGCCTGATTTAATTCTGTATTCTGTATTCTGACTTCTAAATTCTACTGCCTGAATAGTTACAAACTTAAAATAATTGCTTGGTAGCTGATAGCTTACCACTTAGGAAGGATAATGTTAGCTAAAAGAATTATTCCTTGTTTAGATGTAGATAAGGGAAGAGTAGTAAAAGGAGTTAATTTTGTAAATATTCGAGATGCGGGGGATCCAGTAGAAGCAGCTCTTTTATATAATCAAGAAGGGGCTGATGAATTAGTTTTTTTAGATATAACTGCTTCCAGCGACCAAAGAGAGATTATGATAGAGGTAGTGAAGAGGACAGCAGAAGTAGCTTTTATGCCTTTAACGGTAGGGGGAGGAACAAGAAGCTTATTTGACATTGAGAGATTGCTTAAGGCTGGAGCGGACAGAGTTTCTATAAATACGGCGGCGGTAAAAAGAGCAACCTTAGTCAAAGAAGCTGCTCTTAGTTTTGGAAGCCAGTGTATAGTAGTAGCTATCGATGCCAAGAAGACTTTAAAAGCTGAGAAGACATTAAAAAGGAAAGATCTTCCTATGTTAACTTGGGAAGTTTATATCCATGGAGGGAGAACACCTACCAATATTGAGGTTATTTCTTGGGCTAAGAAGATGGAAGATTATGGATGCGGCGAGATCTTGTTAACTAGTATGGATAGAGACGGGACTAAAGAAGGATATGACCTTGAGCTTACTAAGGCTATTGCAGAAAGCTTGCATATTCCAGTGATTGCTTCAGGGGGAGCAGGTAAGTTAGAAGATTTTTATGAAGTCTTGACTATTGGCAAAGCAAACTCAGCTTTAGCGGCTTCTCTTTTTCATTATAGAGAATTAACTGTTAAACAAGTAAAAGAATATTTAAATCAAAAAGAGGTAGTGGTGAGACTATGAAAGAAAAGATAGAGGAAAATATAGAGAATTTAAAATACAATGAGCAAGGATTAATCCCAGTCATTATTCAAGATTATCTGAGCAAGGAAGTCTTAATGTTAGCTTATATGAATAAAGAATCTCTTCAGAAAACCGTGGAGAGTAAAAAGACTTGTTTTTTTAGCCGTTCTCGGGGAAAATTTTGGACAAAAGGCGAAACTTCTGGTCACTATCAAGAAATAAAAGATATTACCTATGACTGCGATAAAGATACTTTGCTTATTAAAGTTAAACAAGATGGAGTGGCTTGTCATACTGGTGAGTATTCTTGTTTTTATACTTCTCTGGAAGGAGAATATACCAAGAAAGAACCCTTAGCAGAAAGTATTATTGATGAAGTTTACAGGGAAGAAAAAGAAGAATGTAGAGGCCAGAAGAGAGATAGTAAGTCTTTAGAAGAAAGTATTTTAGAAGAAAGTATTATTGATGAAGTTTACAGAGTGATAGAAGAGAGGAAGAATAATTTTTCTCCTGGTTCTTATGTCTCTTCTCTAATTAAGAAAGGAGAAGATGAAGTCTTAAAAAAGATTATTGAAGAAGCAGGAGAAGTAGTGATTGATGGTAAAAAGAAAGATAAAGAGAAGATAATCATGGAAGTAGCTGATTTGTGGTTTCATCTCTTAGTTTTGTTAAACATTAATCATATTACTCCTTCGGATATTTATTTAGAACTTAAAAGACGAAGAAAGAAATAATGTACTATCCTAAATTTAGAGAGTTTAAAAAAAAGGCTTTGGCAGGAAGTATTGTTCCTGTATATAAAGAAATATTAGCTGATATGGAGACACCTGTCTCTGTATTTTGTAAAATAAATGATGGAAAGTATTCTTTCTTATTAGAAAGCGTAGAGGGTGGAGAAAGATTAGGTCGGTATTCTTTTATTGGAAGTAATCCTTTAGCTATTTTTCAAGTCAAGGATAAGGTGGGGACTATTTATCAAGATGGAAAGATTAATAAGCTTGGAGTTCTCAAAGATCCCTTAGCTTATTTAAAAAACTTGCTCCATTTTTATAGTTTTGTAAAAGATGAAGACTTGCCTGATTTTTCAGGAGGAGCAGTAGGATATATTGGTTATGATTATATTAGATGTCTTGAAGATATTCCCGATAGTAATCCTGATGATTTAAATGTTCCTGATTTATTCTTTTTAGTGGTTAATGAAGTAGTGATCTTTGATTATCTAAAACATGTGATCAAAGTAGTCTCTAATGCTCACATTAATAATGATCCTCAAGAGTCTTACCAAAAAGCTGTTTTTAAAATTGAAGAGATTATCAAAAAGATTAATCAGCCTCTAAATAAACATTTAGATATCCTTTACCATAAAGAAAAAAGGCTTAAGGTAGAATCTAATTGCACCAAAGAAGAATTTATTCATTTGGTCAAACAAGCTAAGAAGTATATTTTGGAAGGCGATATCTTTCAAGTAGTCTTATCGCAGAGATTATCTTTTGGCACCCAATTAGATCCTCTTAATGTTTACAGGATTTTAAGAAGAATAAATCCATCTCCTTATATGTTTTATTTACATCTTGATAAGATGAGTTTAATTGGGTCATCTCCAGAGCTATTAGTTAAATTTTCTAATCAGACCGTAGAAACACGACCTATTGCTGGCACTGTCCCTCGAGGGACAAATGCTGCTCAAGATAAACTTTTAGAAAAAGAGCTGATAGGGAATCCTAAAGAACGAGCCGAGCATCTCATGTTAATTGACTTAGGTCGTAACGATCTTGGTAAAGTGTGTAATTATAAAAGTATTGAATTGCCAGAGTTTATGGTGGTAGAAAAGTATTCTCATGTCATGCACCTGGTTACTTCAGTCAAAGGCCAGATTTGTCCAAAATATGATCAGTTTGATGCCATAAAAGCTTGCTTTCCAGCCGGCACGGTCACTGGAGCTCCTAAAATTAGAGCAATGGAGATAATTGAAGAGTTAGAAAAGACTAAAAGAGGTCCTTATGCCGGTTGTATTTGTTACTTTAGTTTTTCTAACTATTTTGACTCTTGCATTACTATTAGGACCATCTTAATGAAAGATGGTCAGGCTTATATTCAAGCTGGAGCAGGAATAGTAGCTGATTCTAATCCAGAAGCAGAGTACATAGAGACAATAAATAAAGCCAAAGCTTTAATAGAAGTTTTTAAGATTAAGTAAATTGTTGTCTATGAATTTGAAAAAATTGTGGTGACTAAGTAAATTGTTGCCTAATAGACACTATTGAGACACCACCTTAAAATCTACCTAAGATTCTTAGAGATGTTGAGATGATATTAATTATTGACAATTATGATTCCTTTACTTATAATTTAGTCCAGTATGTAGGAGAGCTATGCTTAAATTTTAACCAAGAATTAGAAGATTTAAAAGTATCTCGAAACGACAAGATAAGTATTCAAGAAATCAAAAGACTAAATCCTAAGACTATTATTATTTCACCTGGCCCTGGCACTCCCGACAAAGCAGGTATTTCTAAAAGTGTCATTGAGGAATTTAAGGGAAAAATACCTATTTTAGGAGTATGCTTGGGGCATCAATGTCTGGGGGAAGTATTTAAAGCTAAATTAGTCCATGCTGATAGACTTATGCACGGGAAGATTTCTTTAATTTACCATGATCAAAGAGGAATTTATAAAAATATTCCTAATCCTTTTGAAGCAACCAGGTATCATTCTTTAATCTTAAAAAAGGAGACCATTTTAGAGCCATTAGAAATTTCTGCGTGGACAGAGGAAGAAGAAGTAATGGGTATTAGACATAAAGAATATTCTCTGGAAGGAGTTCAATTCCATCCTGAATCTATTTTGACTAAGGAAGGCAAGAATATTCTTAGAAATTTTTTAAAGGAGCATTGTTTTTATGATCAAAGAAATAATTGAAACCTTGGTCCAGGGTCATCATTTAAACTTGGAAGAATCGAAACAAATTATTAACATGATTATGGAAGGAGAGCTTACCCAAGCTCAAATTGGCAGCATTCTGACTGCCCTTCGGATGAAGGGAGAGACAGCTACAGAGATTGCTGGAGCAGCTTTAGCGATGAGAGAAAAAGCTGTCAAGATTAATGTTCAAGGAGATTTAATTGATACCTGTGGCACCGGAGGAGATAAAAGAAGTACCTTTAATATCTCTACTATTGCTGCTTTAGTGGTAGCAGGATGTGGAGTTAAGGTAGCTAAGCATGGTAATAAGTCAGTCTCTTCAAAATGTGGTAGCGCTGATTTATTAGAAAGCTTGGGAGTAAATATTAACGTAGAAGTGGAAGTAGTAGAAGAGTGCATTAATAAGATTGGATTTGGATTTTTGTATGCCCCTTTATTCCATAAAGCCATGCTACATGTAGTTGGCCCTCGAAAAGAGCTGGGCATTAGAACTATCTTTAATATTTTAGGTCCTCTGACTAATCCAGCCGGAGCTAAGTATCATATTTTAGGGACTTACGAGCCTAATTTAACTGAAACCATAGCCTTAGCTTTAAAAAATTTAAATTCAAAGAGAGCTTTTGTGGTTCATGGAGAAGATGGGTTAGATGAGATAACTTTAACTGCAAGGACTAAGATTTCAGAACTAGCTGAAGAGGAAGTAAAGACTTATTATGTATCTCCTGAGAACTATGGCTTTAAAAGATGCCAACTTAGTGATTTAAGAGGGGGAACAATTGAAGATAATGCCAATATTGCCTTGAATATCTTACATGACAAGGATGACCCTTTAAAAAATATAGTTTTCTTAAATTGTGCTTTTGCTCTTTTGTGCGTTAATAAAGTAAAAACAGTAGAAGAGGGGATTAATTTAGCTCGAGAAGCTATTGAAAAGAAAAAAGCCTTAGAAGTTTTAGAAAAATTAAAGCATTTTACCCAACAAAGAGAATTATAAATTTGTTTTTAAATAAGATAGTTTCTCATAAATACCAAGAAGTTGCTGGCAAAAGACAAAGGGTCCCTTTAGAAAAACTACTGGCAAAGATAGGGGAACGGTTACCATTACGAGATTTTAAAGAAGCCATTTCTAATAAAGAAGAGGGAAGGATTAATATCATTGCTGAAATAAAAAAAGCTTCTCCTTCTATAGGAATGATTAGAGAAGATTTAGATATCTTAGAGATAGCCAGACAGTATGAATTAGCTGGAGCCAAAGCTATTTCTGTAGTCACAGAGAAAAACTTTTTTAAAGGAGATTTGCTTAATTTATTTAAAGTCAAAGAAGTTTCTAAGCTTCCTATTTTAAGTAAGGATTTTATTATTGATAAATATCAAATTGCAGAAGCTGCTCTTTATGGAGCAGACGCTGTCTTGTTAATTGCAGCTATTTTATCTAAAGAAGAGATCGATAATTTCTTGCTCTTTACCAAGGAGTTAGGTTTATCTTGTTTAGTAGAAGTTCACAAAGAAGAAGAATTAGATAAAGTCTTATCTACTAAGGCAGAAATTATTGGTATTAATAATAGAAATTTACATACTTTTGCTATAGATAAAAATACTACTTTTAAATTGCACTTTAAGATTCCTAAAGATAAAATTGTGATTAGCGAGAGTGGGATAAACTCGGTAGAAGATCTTATTCTTTTGGAAGAGAAAGGAATTGATGCGGTCCTGATAGGAGAGGTTTTGTTAAGAAGTAATGATCCAGGAGCTAAGATAAAAGAGTTATTAAGAGCTTAATGGTTAAGATAAAAATATGTGGAATTACTAACTTAGAAGATGCCTTGGAATGTACTAAATTAGGAGTAGAGGCTTTAGGATTTATCTTTGCGGAAAGTAAGAGAAAGATTAGTCAAGAAGTAGCTAAAGAGATAATTAGCCAACTTCCTCCTTTTGTAACCACGGTAGGTGTTTTTGTTAATGAAGAACAAAGAAGAGTAGAGGAGGTAGCTCAGTATTGCCATTTAGATGTTTTGCAATTTCATGGAGATGAGTCCTTTCAATATTGCCAAAGGTTTATAAACTATAAGATTATAAAAAGTTTTTTAGTTAAAGAAAGAGATTCTTTAAAAAAAATTCGTCGGTTTTTAGTTTCGGCTTATTTATTTGATACTTTTGAAGAAGGAATTTACGGAGGGACGGGCAGGAGTTTTAATTGGCAGATTTTAAAAGGAAATTCTTTTGAGAAACCTATTATTATTAGTGGGGGATTAAATTCTCAAAATGTTACCTCTTGTCTGGAATTATTAAATCCTTATGCGATAGATGTTGGTAGTGGTGTAGAGAAGTATCCAGGAAAGAAAGATAAGGAAAAGTTAAAAGAGTTTATTAAAAAAGTCAGGGACTTAAATAAGGTCTAAAACTAATTGGAGATTTGAATTAAAAGAGGTTTAATGGAGCAACCAGATAAAGAAGGATACTTTCGGGTTAATAAAGAGACTTACTTTGGGGGAAGATATGTTCCTGAATTATTAATGCCAGCTTTAGAAGAGTTAGAGAAATCTTATCAAGAAGCCAAAGAAGATCTTAATTTTAATAGTGAATTAAACTACTATCTTACTTATTATGCAGGGAGACCTACTCCTTTATACTATGCCAAGAGATTAAGCCAGAGATTAGGAAAAGTAAAAATATATTTAAAACGTGAGGATCTTTGTCATACTGGTGCCCATAAAATAAATAATACTTTAGGCCAAGTCCTTTTAGCTAAAAGGATGGGCAAGAAGAGAGTGATTGCTGAAACTGGAGCAGGTCAACATGGAGTAGCTACGGCGACCGCCGCGGCTATTTTTGGTCTAAAATGCGAAGTATATATGGGGAGCGAAGATATGAAGAGACAAGCTCTTAATGTCTTTCGCATGAAACTTTTAGGGGCGACGGTTGTTCCGGTTGACTCCGGAAGCAAGACCTTAAAAGATGCCATTAATGAGGCGATTAGAGATTGGGTAACCAATGTAAGAGATACCCATTATGCGATAGGGTCGGTAGTAGGTCCACATCCTTATCCAATGATGGTTAGAGATTTTCAGCTGGTGATTGGCCAAGAGACCAGATGGCAGATTTTAGATTTAGAGAAGAGGCTGCCTGATTATCTAATTGCTTGTGTGGGGGGAGGAAGTAATTCGATCGGAATCTTTCATCCTTTTTTTCATGATCCAGTAAGATTTATTGGTGTAGAAGCAGCTGGTTTAGGGTTAGAAAGCAGCCAGCATGCCGCTACTTTAATTTCTGGAGAGATAGGTATTCTTCATGGAAGTAAGTCTTATTTATTACAAGATGAAGATGGACAAATAAAGACTACTCATTCTATCTCCGCTGGTTTAGATTATCCAGGAGTGGGTCCAGAGCATGGTTATTATAAAGAAGTTAATCGAGCCACTTATGTAGGAGTAACTGACGAAGAAGCTTTAGAAGGCTTTAGACTACTTTCTGAAATAGAAGGTATTATTCCAGCTTTAGAGAGTGCTCATGCGATTATTTATGGAGTAAGATTAGCTAAAGATTTACAAAATAATGAAATAATTATTATAAATTTATCTGGTCGTGGCGATAAGGATGTAGAAAGTATTTCTAGTATTTTGAAGTTATAGTGAAATGGAAAAAGACAGTCAAGAAATATAGCACTTATTAATGAAAATTTGACATAGAGCAAATTAATTTGAGGACAAACAAATTTATCTTTTATCGCTCGGTATTATTTCCTATGTCTGGTTTTCGTTAATAACTACTATAAAAGATTTCTTATGAATAAAATCTCAGAAAAGTTTGAAGAATTAAAAAAGATTAATAAAAAGGCATTTATTCCTTACCTTACCGTAGGATTTCCTAATCTTGATTTAACTTACCGAATTGTTCTTAAAGTTGTCGAAAAGGGAGCAGATATTATTGAATTAGGGGTTCCTTTTTCCGACCCCTTAGCAGATGGGCCTACCATTCAAAAGTCATCCCAAAGAGCTTTAGAAAATAAGACCAATTTAAAAAAAGTATTTAGTTTAGCTAAAGAATTAAGAGATAAGACTAATATTCCTTTAGTCTTAATGTCTTACTATAATCCAATATATAAGTATGGAATAAATAATTTTATTAATGATTTAAATAATTGCCAAATAGATGGGATGATCATTCCAGATTTACCTCCCGAAGAATATGGAGAGTTAAAATTATTAGCTGACCAGTATAATTTAGCAACCATATTCTTAGTAACTCCTAATACTACACCAGAACGAATTAGGCTCATTGTTAATAAAAGTAGTGGTTTTATTTATCTCGTTTCAGTTACAGGGACTACTGGAGTTAGAGATAGTTTAAATCAAGATTTAAGTTTCTTAATTCGCCAAATAAGATTAATTACTAATAAGCCAATTTGCGTAGGATTTGGTATTTCTAATCAAGATCAAGTTAAAGAGATAGCTAAGATTGCAGATGGAGTGATTGTGGGTAGCGCCCTGATAGATCTTATTTTAAAAGAAGAAAAAAATCCAAAGATGTTAGACTTGTTAGGAGATTATATTCATCAACTAGTTGGATAGGAATTTTAAAAATTCTTAGGGTAGGCTGGGACTAATTTATTTTAGGCTAAGATTATTTTAAAAGAATGGGGAAAGATGATGGTCAAAGACTTTGAAGAAGAGGAATTTAGAGAGTTTAAGTTTGAGGAAGAAAAGCCCTTGGAAGATGGGCAACTGTTAGAAGTTACTTCTCCTTCGCCACTGCCGTCTACTTGGAAGAGACTACCAGCCTTAATTGTTTTAATAGGAGTAGCTTTATTTTTAATTTGGGGAATAGTTACCAAGATTTTACCGGGAGAGAAATATGGTTCATTATCTATCGTTTCTAATCCTCCAGGAGCCTTAGTCTATCTAGATAATCAAGAAAAAGGCTTAACCCCTATTTACTTACCGAAGATAGAAGCTAAGGAATATAATCTCAAGGTAACTCGAGGTGGGTTTAATGGCTGGAGTAATTTAGTTAAATTAGAACATAAGAAGACTTTAGAGTTAAAAATAGACTTAGAAGATGTAGCTCCTCCAGAAATAATGTCTTCTCCTCTTTCTAAGGTAAATCCAGGAGAAGATTTACGGATAGAAGCCACTGTTAAAGACAATTTTCAAGTAGGGACAGTAAATTTATTTTATCGCAAAAAGAATACGGAAGCATATACCTGTGTCAAGATGATTGATAGCGGTAATGATATTTATTGGGCTGTAATTCCCGGTCTATTTATCACTAAAGAGGGTATGGAATACTATATTAAGGCTACAGATGGAGTAAATGAAATAACTTATCCAGAAAATCCTCTTACCCCGCAAATTGCTTCACAAATAACTCCATCAGTCAGTGAACCTCAAATAGACATAGGTAGCGGAAATTTAACAATTAGTTCTTCTCCTTCAGAGGCAGAGGTTTATATTGATGGAAAATTAGAAAAGTCAACGACGCCTATTGAAAACATAAGTCTTAGAGAAGGAAAATATGGGATAAGAATCTGCCAAGAAGGGTATCTGCCTTGGCAAGGAAGTGTCTTAATTAAAAAAGGGAAAAAAAATCGACTATCGGTAATTTTAAAGACAAAACTAAGCAGTATTTTTGTAGATTCAAACATTAAAGGAGCAAATGTCTTTATTAATAAAAAACCTTACGGCAAAACACCTCTTAGAATTAAGGATTTAACTCCAGAGATCATTTATAATGTAGAAGTAGAACATAATGGCGAGATAGTTTATAGTTCTACTGTTTCTCCTAAGACTGGTGAAGAAAAGAAAATATTTATAGAACTTGCAACTAAGCTGGGAAAAGCTTATATTACCTCTCTTCCTTATGGAGCTAAAATATACACCGGAGGTAAGCTCTTAGGCATTACTCCTCTTCGTAACATTAAAATGCCAGTAGGTGAACATATCTTAAAAGCAGAGAAAGAAGGATTCCCAGAAGTAACTAAGACGATTAGAATTATAGAAAATAAGATCAGTTTTTCAAACTTTGATTTAGAAAGCAAGGAATAAAGTAGGTAAAAATAGCCAAAAAAAATAAAGGAAATAAAGGGACACTCTTTTTAAGTTCTTGAATTGGAAGGAGTTATGAATGATTATTGGCAGCCAAAAATACAAAGAGGCAATCTATGACTTGGTTTAGAAAACCTAAATATTCTATTGTTACTCCTTCGGCTATGAGAGCAAAAATTCCTGATGGTTTATGGGAAAGATGTAGTGGTTGTGGAGAGTTAATCTTTAAAAAAGAATGGGAAGTCAATTTGAAGGTTTGCTCTAAATGTAACTATCATTTTAGGCTAAACTCAGGGGAGCGTTTTGAAATTACGGTAGATAAAGGTACTTTTGAAGAAGACGATGGGCATTTAGCACCAGTAGATTTTTTAAAATTTACAGACCAAAAGTCATACCAAGAAAGAATTAAGGAAAATCAAGAAAAGGTAAACTCAAAGGATGCCGTCATTACAGGATGTGGATGTATAGAGAAGGTTAAAACAGCAATAGCTATCTTAGATTTTGATTTTATGGGTGGAAGTATGGGTTCGGTAATGGGTGAAAAGATTACTAGATTGATTGAAAAGGCTATAAATTTAAGATTACCCCTCCTTATTATTTCAAGTTCAGGAGGAGCTCGCATGCAAGAGGGAATAGTTTCACTATTTCAGATGTCCAAAACCGTAGCTGCCTTGGAATTGTTCCATCAGGCCAAACTTTTCTATATTTCTTTATTGACTCATCCTACCATGGGTGGAGTAACCGCTAGTTTTGCTTCTTTAGGTGATATCATCATTGCCGAAGCTAAAGCTCTCATAGGTTTTGCTGGACCCAGGGTCATTGAGCAAACTATTAAACAAAGCTTACCTCCTAACTTTCAACAAGCCGAGTTTTTGTTAGAGCATGGGCAGATAGACATGGTGGTAAATCGAAAGGCTTTAAAGACTACATTAGGAAAACTATTGAAATTTTTCAGCTAAAGATATTTACTTCATTAATTATCCTTCCTTTTGTCTTATGAATTATCAAGAGTCTCAAGATTATCTAAATAATTTATCTCAATTTGGCATTCAATTAGGACTTAATAATATAAGTCTGTTATTGGATAAGATTAAAAGCCCCCAGCAAAGACTTAAATTAATTATTCATGTTACTGGAACTAATGGCAAAGGATCAACCATTGCTTTTTTAAACTCCATCTTGAGTGAAGCTGGTTTTAAAGTTGGAGTTTACACTTCTCCTCATCTGATATCTTTTACGGAAAGAATAGCGATCAACCATACTCCTATTTTAGAAGAAGAAGTAGCGGAGGGACTTACTTATATTAGGGAGAATATTCCAGAAGGGTTAAATTTAACTTATTTTGAAGTAACTACGGCTTTAGCCTTTCACTATTTTGCTCAAAAGAAAGTAGATCTTACTTTATTAGAAGTAGGATTAGGAGGACGGTTAGACGCCACGAATGTAGTAAATTCTCAAATTAGTGTGATTACTAATATTGATTATGATCATACAGACTGGTTAGGAGATAGTTTAGCTAAGATTGCTTTTGAAAAAGCTGGTATTATTAAAAAAAATTCTGAAGTAATTACCGGAGTTGCTTCTGGAGAGGCTTTGTCAGTTATAGAAAGAAGAGCTTTAGAGATGAAATCTTCTCTCTATCTAGTAAACAAAGATATTAAGTATCGAGTAGAAAAAAGTAATACCATTTGGGGAGAAGATTTTAAATATCAAAACTTAGAGCTAGGACTTATGGGTAAACACCAGACAGCTAATGCTGCTTTAGCCTTAATGGCGGTGGAATTATTAAGAAAGAAGGGAGTAAATATTTCCGAAGAAGAGATTAAAAGAGGACTTAAAAAAGCCAAGTGGTTAGGAAGAGCTCAAGTGATAAGTGAAAATCCTACCATCCTATTAGATGGAGCTCATAATCCAGGGGGAGCTAAAGCTTTAAGAGAACTGATCGAAGAAAGATATTTCCAGAGACCAAGAATAATGATCATCGGTATCTTAAAAGATAAAGATGTCAGTGGAATAATAAAAGAGCTTTTAGGTAAAGATGAGCTTGTTCAAGTAATATTATGTGAGCCTGATTGCGAGAGAGCTCTTTTTACTTCAGAGATAAGAAAAGAGGTCTTAAAGTATATAAGTGAAGAAAATGTCCAAGAGATAAAGGAAATTAAAAAAGCTTTAAATTTAGCTAAAGATAAAGCTACTAAAGATCACTTAATTTGTGTTACCGGTTCTCTTTATACCGTGGCTGAAGTCCTTAATCAGGTAAGAGAAAGTAAGTGAGGGCAAGAGATTTAAATTTAGCTAAAGATAAAGCTACTAAAGATCACTTAATTTGTGTTACAGATTTTTTTATACCGTGGCTGAAGTCCTTAATCAGGTAAGAGAAAGTAAGGGGGAGCAAGAGATTTAAATTTAGCTAAAGATAAAGCTACTCCACTTATGGTCAGAAATTTAATTTCAAGTTAAGATCATAGCTAAAAATTACTGGGCTTAGCTAATATTTTACATATCTTAAGCTCAAAAAATTTATTAGAAGAATTAGCTTTGATAATTACGGCGGTATCAGCTCCCTTGCTAGTGCCTCCTACCGCTATTACCTTGTCAAAGGGAATAAGACCACTATCGGCAGCCATAGCTACTATTTCTACACAGACCTTAATTCCTTGACCAAACATCCGTAAAGTATCAGCTACTATTTGTTGATGAGAAAAACCAGTTGTATTTTTTATAGCTGCTCCTAAACTTCGTAAGACCATGGGACAAGTTAAGATTAATCCATCATTTCTTTCTATTTCCTTCTTAAAACTTTCCTTAATTTCTTGAACTCCCTCTTCTTTAAAACCTGTATTATGAGTAACGACGATTACTTTAAGATCTCTTCCCTTGGCTAATTTAACTAATTTAGCCCCTGTTTCACCAGTAGTTGAAGCGACAACTAGATGTTTAATATCATGAGCAATTGCCGCATTTATAGCTATTTCCAAAGTTTTTTCTGTATAAATAGGACCTGTTCTATCAAAATACATCAAACCTCCTCTTAGTAATAATTATCTTTTTATCTAAAATACATCAAATCTATCAAAATACATCAAATTTCCTCAGCGTTCAGGTATCAGTTTTCAGCTATCCAGGAATAATCTCTCTGTCTTCTTCTAATACATTAAATTAGTCGTTAGAAAATCTAATGCCCTGCCTATTTATCCAGGAATAATCTCTCTGTCTTCTTCTAATACATTAAATTAGTCGTTAGAAAATCTAATGCCCTGCCTATTTATCCAGGAATAATCTCTCTGTCTTCTTCTAATACTTCATATATTTCCCGTTGAATTATGGGATAAGAGACTACATTCCATTCATCTCCAAAGTGGTAAGTAATGAAGTTTAAGACAGAGGGATCGTCAGTATCAACCACAAAAAAGATCTTGAGTGGAGAGATACCTAAGACTTCATAGCGATTGATACTCCGACATCTCTTTTGGAAGAGCTTATCGCGGCCTTCCTTAATCCACTCTTCTCTTTCTCTTTGGATCTCCTTAAAAGAAGTACTGCTTTTAGCATCAAAGATCAAGATATACTGCATAAAAGATTCCTCCTCAATTAAGATTTATCTTTTTCTTTTATTAAATGCTCGACCACCGCACCGAAGAATCGGTTAGGGTGGTGGTATCTCCTATCTCATCTATCTTTCCCTAAAGAAGTACTGCTTTTAGCATCAAAGATCAAGATATA
>JAHJRX010000072.1 GCA_018830565.1 bacterium
AATCTTGCCCACTCTTTTTTGCTCATTTCGAAAATGTCCTTTTCTTCCATTTCTCCCTCCTTTTTTGAGGGATATTTTACATCCTTAAACAGGACATTTTCATTTTGCCAGATTAGGACATTTTCATTTTGGTATTACACTGCTTTTCAACCTCCTTGACAAAATTAAAATAATATGTTATAATAAAAATGGTTTAATGGCTGTGTGTTTCCAGGAATGGATAAGATGAAGCTTTTTAGAGAAATGGATGTCAATAACTTTTTTAAAAAACTTACTATAAAGTTACTATAAAAATAGTTAGCTTTTTTGTCTTTTTAAGACTATTTGAGGATAAAGATGCAAATTAGTGGATCAGATCTATATAGTGAATATGGTTACTTAAAGTATAAGCAACCAGCTAATGTAATTCCCAATGCGGCTGAGGATAAAAATCTTAATAGGGCTAAAGATGTAAGCTCAAGTAAAGACTCTGAAGAGGAAGGTTTAACCCCTCAACTTAAAGAGGCTATTGCCCGATACAAAAGAGCTAACCCAGATGTTGACTCTTCAACTATTGCTAATGCTATAAAAAAACAAGATCAAGATATCGAGAGAAGTGAAGTAGAAAGAGTTTTAAATGAAAAAGGGTTAAATGAAGAGAGAGCAGGTAAAATAACCCCAGAAGATAATCAAGAAAAAGGAGACATTCTTAAAGAAAAAGGGATTACCAAGGAAGAACCGGTAACACTTCAGCAAAGAGAAGATAAAATAGCCCCAGAAGATAATCCTAATCGTAAAAAAAGTAACCTTACTCCAGAAATAGAGCAACAAATAGTTAAAACAAAGAGGGCCAATCCGGAAGTTACTCCTGAGGAGGTTAAAATAATAGTTTCTAATGGTAAAAATGAAGATATTTCCGTAGAGGATGTTAAAAAAGTTCTTCAAAAAAATGACTTATCAGATGAAGACAAGAAGAGCGAAAAAGAGAAAACCTTAAATAAAGCAGCCGGAGCGCTGACAGAGGAAGAAAAGCAACAAGTAGCTAAACTAAGACAAAGGGATACTGAAGTAAAAAATCATGAGGCGGCCCATATAGCTGCTGGTGGTCAATATGTACGAGGTGGGGCTCATTATGCCTACCAGGAAGGACCTGATGGAAGACGTTACGCCGTAGGGGGAGATGTATCTATCTCCACGGGCCCAGAAAAAACCCCAGAAGAGAGTATTCGAAAAGCTCAAATTGTTCGAAATGCAGCTTTGGCTCCATCAGATCCTTCATTTGCCGATACTCAAATAGCTGCTGCTGCTTCTAAGATGGAGATGAGCGCTCGCCAGGAATTAACTCAACAAAAGACGGAAGAAACCAGAGAAACTAAAGGAGAAGCCAAAAAAGAAAAAGCAGAGATTCCTGCTAAAGCAAAAGAAACTACAGCAGGCTTTGAAGGAAAGAAGATAGAAAAAGAAGAGAGAGAAGTTTCTTTAGAATTAGAAAGAGAGATAGTCAATAAGAAGAAGACTAGTCCTAATTTAGATACTTCGGCTATTAAACAATCTCTTACCCAAGACGGAAAAGAAGAGATTACCGAAGCAGAGATTAAAAGAACTCTTCAAAAAAATAACCTCCTTGAAAAAGGTGAAGAATTTAACTTAGGTAAGACAGAGGATAAAGAAGAAGCTTCTTTAAATCCAGATAAGAGATTAAATGAAGAAGATAAGAAGAATGAAGAAAAGGATGGTATCTTAATTAAGAATGAAGCTTTAAATAAAACAGAAGGCAGTAATCCTTTAGACAAGGAAAAGGATAAAAAAGAAGGGGCTAATCAAACAATCTTTGACCAGACAACCAGTGATAAGATTAAAAGATACATAACCTCAAGTTGGCAAACAGAAGAAAAAAAAGGGAAGGGTTTTGATCTGGCGGCTTAATAAAATAAATCTTAAAATTAAATTTTTAGCCATCCGCTACAAAGTAGGATGGCTTTTTATTTAGGTATTAAAAGTTAAAATTTTTTTTCCGAAAAAAGCTTTAAGCAAGCATTTACTACCGCAGAATCATAAAGAGTGTCTTGATGACAAAAAATTTCCTCTAAAGCTCTTTCTATGCCAAGAGCTGGCCTATAAGGACGATGAGAAGTTATGGCATCCACCACATCAGCTACAGCTAATATCTTAGCTTCTAAAAGAATATCATCATCATGAAAGCCATGAGGGTATCCAGATCCGTCAATTCTTTCATGATGTTGAAGAATAATATTGGCAATTGGCCAAGGAAATTCTATATGTTTTAAGATATCATAACCAATTTGAGGGTGAACCTTAAACATAGAGTATTCTGCTTCTGTTAACAAACTTGGACTACTAAGAATTTCTGCCGGTATATGAATTTTACCTAAATCATGGATTAGTCCAGCCAGATAAAGCCCCTTAATTCTCTTTTCAGAAACACCCATCTCTCTAGCTATGGTGCAAGCAAGATTAGCGACCCGCTTTTGATGGCCTGCCGTGTAAGGATCTCTGCTCTCAATAATTAAAGAGATGGCTTCAATAGCACCATCCATAGTTTTTTCTAATTCTCTCAAATTTTGTTGACGTTCTTTTTCTAAGTTCTTATGCATAACTATCTCTTCTTTTAATTTCTTTATTAACTTCTTATTTTCTACGGTTAGTTGTTGATGTTCCAGAGCTTCTTTCAGAGTAATTAACACTTCCTCCATCTGGAAGGGCTTAGTAATGTAAGCCCAAGCTCCGGCGTTTAAAGCCTTTACGGAATTCTCTAAAGAAGCATGCCCGGTAATGACAACTTCCACCATTTCAGGGTAGGATTTCCTTAAGGACTTTAGTAACTCTATGCCTTCTATGTCTGGTAGTTTCATATCTATTAAAGACAAATTAAAGCACTTTTGCTTAAGTTTTTCTAAAGATTCTCTGCCGGTAAGAGCTATCTCTACTTTATAACCTCTGTCTTGTAAGGCAAAGGATAAAACTTGGCCAGTATCTTCATTGTCATCAATAATAAGAATCTTCTTACTTCGACTCATCTCTTTTTCCTTTCTGTATTCGGAAGCAATCAGCGGTCAGCTTTCAGTCTTAGATGGTGTCTGTGAATAGCTAAATGTTAGCTTGCAATACATTTATGATAATGTTTATTATAGAAGGTCTAGTTCATTATAGAAGGTCTAGTTCATTATAGAAGGTCTAGTTCATTATAGAAGGTCTAGTTCATTATAGAAGATCTAATTCATTATAATTTTAAATATGGCTTGAAAACAATATTTTGTCAAGATTTTACTTTTTATTTTCGGCTCATCCCGGATTAAATTAAGTTTCTTTTTAATTCAAGCTTTGGGAAAACTCATTAATGTTTCTATGAAAATCGTAAAAATTAAGTTAATCTGTTTTGTAAAATCTTATAATGAGAATGGCTGAGGAAAAGGTCTTGACGAAATATTGTTTTCAGAGTATATTTAAACTTAAGAGTAATCTTGAGTTTGTTGATGACTATAACCAGAATAAAAGACTCAAGAAATTAAACGATAAAACACCTGTTCAATACCTAAAAAAAGAAGAATACTATCCTACGACGTCTTGTTAGCTAACACTTTATCATCCATAGAAAAGTATAGACACACCTAATACAGATATGCCTCCACATAAAAAAGTATAGTTTATGAGAGCAATTTTAATTACGGAATTTGAGGCAAAGTCCAAGGGGAAAACAGTTCCGAGCATTAGCGAGGACTATCTTATCTCTGAACTATCAGAGAGATACTATAAATTTTCTACTTATCTAAAAAGACAATTTAAAACAAAAGTTCATAAGATAAGCATAGATGCGGGTTTTTCTTGCCCCAACAGGAATGGGGTAATTTCTAAGGATGGTTGTGTTTATTGTAATAACCGTGGTTTTAGTGTTAATACTAAGATTCCCTTGCCTTCTCTTTATCTTCAGATTGAAGAAGGAATAAAACGCCTAAGACAAAGATTTAAAGCTGAGAAGTTTATCGTCTATTTTCAAGCTTACACCAATACCTATGCTGATTTAATGACCTTAAAACAAAGATATGATAGTGTAAAGAATTTTGAAGATATTGTAGGGATTTCCATAGCGACACGACCTGACTGTATAAATGAAGGAATTTTAGACTTAATTAATTCTTATACGGAAGATTATGAGGTTTGGATTGAATATGGAGTGCAGTCTATTCATCAACCAACTTTAGAATTCATTAATCGAGGTCACTTATATGAAGATTTTTTAAAAGCGGTGGAGTTGACCCGGAAAAAGGAAAAGATAAAGATAGGTGCCCATCTAATTATTGGACTACCTTTTGAGACAGAAGAAATGATTCAAGAGACAGCCAAGGCCTTGGCTATTCTTAAATTAGATGGAATTAAACTACATCCTTTGTATATTGTAAAAGATACAAAATTAGAAATGCTCTTTCATCAAAAATTGTATCAACCATTAGGCTTAAACAAGTATCTAGATTTAGTTATAGGTTTCTTAGAGCATCTCTGGCCAAAGACAGTTATTCAGAGAATTAGCGCAGATTGTCCTAAGGAATTATTAGTAGCCCCTTCTTGGATATTAAATAAAAATCAAGTTTTGCAGGAAGTAGAAAGAAGACTACTCGAAGAAGAGAGATTTCAAGGTAAGTTGTGGCAAGAGATTAAAAAAAGAAAAAGTTTTGCTTGACGATGAATAAAAAAGTGTGGTATTTATTCGTTAAATAAAAAATTGTAAGCTTAATATCTAAATGGCTAATTAGTTTTTTTATGGAAAGAATTGACAAGATAAATTACTACTTAAATATTGCTACTGAATGCTTAAAACGAGGAACTTGCTTAAGAAGAAATTTTGGAGCAGTAATTGTTAAGAATGATCAAATTCTTAGTACTGGATATACTGGAGCTCCAAGAATGCAAAAGAATTGCATCGATTTAGGTTTCTGTATTCGAGAAAAATTAAGGGTTCCCAGGGGGAGTAACTATGAGCTATGTAGGTCAGTCCATGCCGAGATGAATGCCATCATTAATGTAAGTCGAATTGATATGTTAGATTCTACTTTATTTTTAAGCGGGATAGAGGTTTCAACCAATGAGTATGTTAAAAATGCTAAACCTTGTAAACTTTGTAGAAGATTTATTATTAATGCCGGTATTGGAAAGGTAATAGTTAGGGAGGCTCATCATACTTATAAAGAATATCTCACTGCCGATTGGATAGAAGAAGACGATGAGTTACTCTTAAATGGAGTAGAAATAAATGATTATTGATATGGTAAGCATAAAGATTAAGTAAGGAGGTAAAAATGAAGGTTTTAGTAAGCGATACTCTTCCTCAAGAAAGCCTTGAGCTTTTAAGAAAGGAGAAAGATTTAGAAGTAGATGTTAAGACTAAGTTATCTCCCCAAGAGCTAATAAGTTGTATTTCCAATTATCAGGTATTATTAATTCGTTCAGGAACTAAAGTTACTAAAGAAGTAATTAATGCAGCTTCTAACTTACAAATTATTGGCCGAGCTGGAGTAGGTATAGATAATGTAGATGTAGAAGCAGCGACCAGAAGGGGAATAATTGTCATGAATACTCCAGATGGAAATACTATTTCTACGGCTGAGCATACTATTGCTTTAATTCTTTCTTTATCTCGTAATATTCCTTTTGCTCATTATTCTCTGAGAAATAAAGAGTGGAAGCGAGAAAAGTTTGCCGGAGTAGAGCTCTTTGACAAGACCATCGGTATTATAGGCTTGGGTAGAATTGGAACAGAAGTAGCGAAAAGGATTAAAGCTTTTCAGATGCGAGTGATAGGCTACGATCCTTATGTTTCTGAAGAGAGAGTAGAGTCTTTGGGTATAGAGATGGTAGGATTAGAGCAGTTATATAAAGAGTCAGATTATATTACCTTACATGTGACCAAGACTCCTGAAACTAAGAATATGATCTCTAAAAAAGAGATAGAATTAATGAAGAGTGAAGTAAGAATAATTAATTGTGCCAGAGGTGGATTAATTCAGGAACAAGATTTAATTGAAGCCTTACGGAATAAACGAATTGCTGGAGCGGCCTTAGATGTTTACGAGCAAGAACCTCCAGCAGAAAGCGAACTCTTTTCTTTGGATAATTGCATTACTGTCCCTCACTTAGGCGCTTCTACTAAGGAGGCTCAGCTAAATGTGGGTGTAGATATTGTCAAGCAAGCATTAGAAGTCTTAAAAGGAGGAATGGCTAAGAATGCTATTAATATTCCTCAAATAGACGGAAATTTACTAAACCAATTAAAGCCTTACTTAAATTTAGGGGAAAAATTAGGCAGTTTTCAAGGGCAGTTAGCTTCTGCGGCGATTGAAGAAGTAGCTATTGAGTATGCAGGAGATATGACTAAGTATGATTTAAAAGCCGTCTCTATCGCGATCTTAAAAGGACTACTTTCGGCGATGATTGATGATGCTCTGGTAAATTTTGTTAATGCTCCATTTTTGGCCAAGGAACGAGGAATAAAGGTAGTGGAAAGTAAAAGTAGCCAGAGAGAAGATTTTAATAACTTAATTTCTGTTACGGTCAAGACTAATAAAGGAAAAAGCTCTATTGCCGCTACTTTATTTCATAAAGACGATGCTCGCCTTGTCTATTTAGAAAATTTTAGAATTGATGCTATTCCCAGTGGGTATATGTTAGTCTTATCTAATATTGATAAACCTGGAGTAGTGGGTAGGATAGGAACAATATTAGGTAATAATAATATTAATATTGCAGCTTTATATATGGGTCGAGAACCTATAAAAGATAAACAGATTTTAGTGATAAATGTAGATAGCTTTGTACCAGAAGAAGTAATTTCAGAGATAAGGAATTTAGAAGAGATCTTAAGGGTAAAATTAATCAGACTATAAAAAGGATATTAAGATGGGTCAAACTATTGCAGAAAAGATATTAAGTAGTCATAGTGATAAGAAAGTGTATGCTGGTGAGATAACCATAGCCAAAATAGATTTTTGTTTTGCTCAAGATGGCACGGCTCCTCTGGCTATTAAAGCTTTCCAGGAAATGGAAGCTCATCAAGTCTTTGATCAAGAAAGAGTAGCTTTGGTGATAGATCATAGTGCTCCAAGCCCTAATAAAGATGTCTCTAAACTTCATAAAATGATGAGGGATTTTGCAAAAGAACAAAAAATTAAGATATTTGATATTGGAGAAGGGGTTTGCCACCAGGTAATTCCAGAAAGTGGTCAGATAAGTGGTGGTGATTTAGTAATAGGGGCTGATTCTCACACCTGTACTTATGGAGCCTTGAATATCTTTGCTACCGGCATGGGCTCTACAGATGTAGCGGCTTGCTTTATGACGGGAAAGATTTGGCTTAAGGTTCCAGAAACCATTAAGGTTATATTGAAGGGGAAGTTATCTAAAAGTGTCTTCGCCAAAGATTTTATCTTACATTTAATTGGAGATCTAAAAGCTGATGGAGCGAATTACCAAGCTGTGGAGTTTAGCGGAGAAGGAATAGATAGTCTTTCTATGGACGGTCGCTTGACGATCGCTAATATGGCTATCGAGATGGGAGCAAAGGTGGGAATTTTCGAAGGAGATGAAAAGACTAAAAACTGGCTAAAAGAACAGGGAGTAAAGAAAGAGATAAACTTTATCTTTGGAGACTCTGGAGCTAATTATAAAGAAGTATTAGAGTATGACTTATCTGAAATTTCTCCTTCTTTGGCTATGCCTCATACCGTTGATAATGTTGTTAGTGTTACTAAATTAAAAGGCATGAAAATCGATCAAGCCTTGATAGGAACTTGTACTAATGGTCGGATAGAAGATTTAAGAATAGCTGCTTTGATATTAGAGGGGAAGAAAGTTCATCCCGATGTAAGATTAATTGTCGCTCCAGCTTCTAAAAACATTTACCTTAAAGCCATGGAAGAAGGAATTATTCAAACCTTAGTAAAAGCAGGAGCAGCGGTAGTTACCCCAGGTTGTGGTCCTTGCGTAGGCACCCATAATGGTGTTCCTAGCGATGGAGAAAAGGTCATCTCGACCGCTAATCGTAATTTTAAAGGAAGAATGGGAAATAACCAAGCCGAAATTTACTTAGCTTCTCCTGCAACAGTAGCTATTTCAGCTCTAAAAGGAGAGGTTTTCGATCCAAGAGAAATTTAAAAAAATATTCTTAGGAGTAATGAGACTAAAAGGAGGTTGTCGAAGATGCCTACTCGACAAATAAGTGGTTTTAGCCATAAGTTTGGTGATCATATTAATACTGACTATATTATTTCAGGGAGATATAAGTTTTCTACCTTAGATATGAATGAATTAGCTAAGCATATTATGGAAGATTTAGACAAGCACTTTTATGAAAAGATAAAGCCAGGGGACATGATAGTGGCTGGAGAAAATTTTGGTTGCGGTTCTTCCAGAGAACAAGCTACTTTAGCCATTAAACATGCTCAGATTTCAGCAGTCTTAGCGAAGTCATTTGCCCGGATTTTTTATCGAAATGCCATTAATGGAGGATTGGTGGTGATAGAATGCGATACAGATAAAATTGAAGATGGTGACCAATTAGCTATTGACTTAGAAAAAGGAATGATTAATAATCTTACCAAAAACATAGAAGTAAAAAGCCAACCACTCCCTTTAGCGATGATCAAGATACTATCTGAGGGGGGATTAGTGGCTTATTTTAAGAAGTATAAAACCTTTGAAGTAAAGTAGTCCAATGAAGGAAATTATTCAAGAAGAGCTAAGATCTAAAGAAAGATACCTAATTGTTTGCCCCGAGGAAGATTCCTTTTACTTAAAAATAGCTTTTCATTTGGTTGAGAAATTAAGGAATAAAGGGGTGGAGGTAGAGAGAAGTGTAGATTTAAAAAGTAAGGAAGAAATTTTAAATTATAGTGGCCAGAAAGGGATAAAGAAGGTTATCTTTATTGGTTTATCTAAAGAAGAAGTGGTGGTGGTGGATCTTAGCACCAAGAAAGAAGAAAGTTTAAAGATTATAGACATTTTATCAGAGGAGTAAGTTATGAGTGTTGTAGTAATTGTAGGAGCTCAATGGGGAGATGAAGGCAAAGGAAAGATTATTGATTATTTAAGTAAAGATGTTGACATTGTAGCTCGTTTTCAAGGAGGAGATAATGCTGGTCATACCGTAATCTATAAAGACAAAGAGTTAGTTTTGCATTTAATTCCTTGTGGTATCTTGCATGAAAAGGCAATATGTATCATTGGAAGTGGAGTGGTCATAAACCCTAAGGCTTTGGTTAAAGAGATTAATAACTTAGTTTCTTTAGGTATAAATTTAAAAGATCGACTTTTTATTAGCGAGAGTGCTCATGTAATTATGCCTTATCATGCTTGCCTGGATCGAATAAATGAAAGATTAAGAGGAAAAGGAAAGATTGGCACTACCGGGAAAGGGATTGGCCCTGCTTATATGGACTTAGTTTCCAGGGTAGGAATTAGGATAATCGATCTTTTAGATAAAGAGATCTTTGTTAAAAAATTAGAAAAGAATTTAGAAGAAAAAAGGTATTTTTTGGAGCAATATAATGGCTGGGGAGAATTTAACTTTGATGAAATAAAGGAAGAGTATCTAAACTATGGTCAAGAGATAGAGAAGTATGTCTCTAATACAATCGTATACTTAAATGAAGCTATTAAAGCTCAAAAGAAGATATTGTTTGAAGGAGCTCAAGGAGCCCTTTTAGATGTCTATTATGGCACTTTTCCTTATGTGACCTCTTCTAATACTACTGCTGGAGGGGCCTGTATAGGAAGTGGGATTGGACCTACTGAGATTAAAAAAGTAATAGGGGTAACGAAAGCTTACACCACCCGAGTGGGAGAAGGTCCTTTTCCTACTGAGCTTGATGAAGAAATGAACAATCAGATGAGAATAAAAGGAAAAGAATTTGGAGCTACCACAGGAAGACCGAGACGATGTGGCTGGTTAGATATAGTAGCTTTGAAACATGCTAAGTATATTAATGGATTTAAGAGTATCATTATGACTAAACTTGATATTCTTTCCGGATTAAAAGAGATAAAGATTTGCACTGGTTATAAGTACAAAGAAAGAATCTTAAAAGACTTTCCTAGTTCCTTAGAGATATTAGGAAGTTGTCAACCTATTTATGAAATTTTACCTGGTTGGGAAGAAGATATCTCAGAGATTTCAAATTTTAAAGATCTACCTTCTCAGGCAAAGGGGTATCTCTCTAAGGTCGAAGAATTATTAGAGGTCAAGATAGAGTTAATTTCTACAGGACCTAAGAGATTTCAAATAACTTCAAGAGAAGTTTATGATTAGAACAAGTAAGATCTGGGTGATGGTTTTTTGAATAAGGATGTGGATGAATATTCTTTATCTTCAGAAAAAGAAGTTTATGATTAGAACAAGTAAGATCTGGGTGATGGTTTTTTGAATAAGGATGTGGGTGAATATTCTTTATCTTCAGAAAGAGAAGTTTATGATTAGAACAAGTAAGATCTGGGTGATGGTTTTTTGAATAAGGATGTGGGTGAATATTCTTTATCTTCAGAAAAAGAAGTTTATGATTAGAACAAGTAAGATCTGGGTGATGGTTTTTTGAATAAGGATGTGGGTGAATATTCTTTATCTTCAGAAAAAGAAGTTTATGATCAGAACAAGTAAGATCTGGGTGATGGTTTTTTGAATAAGGATGTGGGTGAATA
>JAHJRX010000073.1 GCA_018830565.1 bacterium
AATCTTGCCCACTCTTTTTTGCTCATTTCGAAAATGTCCTTTTCTTCCATTTCTCCCTCCTTTTTTGAGGGATATTTTACATCCTTAAACAGGACATTTTCATTTTGCCAGATTAGGACATTTTCATTTTGGTATTACATTCTATATTTTTTCCTTGACAAAAAAAACTTTACTCTTATTATTAACAATTAGTTCCATAAAGTTCCATAATTAAATTGCTGAAAAAAATTGCTGGAGGAAATAATCATGAAGAAAAGTTTTACAATAATTTGGTTTTTAGGTCTTTTTTTATTTAGTTGTAGTAATTGTGGTAAAAACCACCAAATTTCGCCGCTTATCCAGATTAAAGGTTCGGATACGATGGTAAACTTAGTTCAAGCCTGGGCAGAAAACTTTATGAAGAAGAATCCAAGTTTATCTGTAGCGATAACCGGCGGAGGTTCTGGAACAGGTATTGCTGCTTTGCTTAATAACACTTGCCATATGACTATGTCTTCCAGAAAAATAGAGGGAGAAGAATTGGAATTAGCCAAGAGTAAAAAGATTAATCCAAAAGAGTTTATCGTAGGCCTTGATGGAATAGCGGTGGTCGTTCATCCTTCTAATCCACTCGACAAACTTACTTTTAAGCAAATTTCTGATGTCTTTACTGGCAAGATTACCAATTGGAAGGATCTGGGAGGTAAAGAATGTAAAATTATGGTCATTTCCAGAGAGGTTAATTCAGGAACTTACCACTACTTTAAAGAACATGTCTTAGGAGAAAAAAATGAGTACACAGAAAATGCCTTGCTTTTGATTTCTTCTCAAGCAGTAGCAGATGAAATAGCTCAAAATCCAAGGGCCATTGGTTATTATGGAATGGGTTATCTTAGTCCCAATCAAAAGCCACTGGCGATAGCCAAAGATGCTAATAGTTCTTTTGTGACGCCTACTTTTGAAAATGTAAAAAATAGTACTTATCATATTTCTCGTCCTTTATTCTTTTATACCAATGGCAAACCACAAGGAGTGGTAAAGAAATTTATAGACTTTATATTGAGTGATGAAGGACAAAGAATTGTGAAAGAAATTAACTTTGTGCCCATTAGATAATTTAAGATAATTTAAACCACCAATAGGAAGAAGTCTTGTTCAAGAAAAGCTTAAGTTTAAAAAAAGTAGTTGAGCAGATAATTGAGTATCTTATTAAGTGGTGTGGGATAATTTCTATTATCTTAGTAATATTTATCTTTATCTTCCTTTTCCAAGAAGGAGTTTCTATCTTTAAGAATAATAGTCCTTTGTCCTTTATTCTTGGTAAACAATGGTATCCCCTCTCTAAACCACCTATTTTTGGAATTTTACCCCTTATTCTTGGTTCTTTAATGGTTACAATAGGAGCAGCTATAATTGCTTTACCAATTGGGGTAGCTAGTGCCATCTTCATTGCTGAAGTAGCTAAAGGCAGGATCAAAGAAGTTTTTAAAGTAGGAATTGAATTTTTAGCAGCTATTCCCAGTGTAGTCATAGGTTTTGTTGGCATAATAGTAGTCGCTCCTATTATTCAAAAGACATTTAACTTACCTACAGGACTGACCGCTTTTACTGGTTCTCTTCTCCTTTCTCTTATGGCTATGCCTACGATTGTAAGTATTGCCGAAGATGCGATTACCAGTGTACCAAACAGGTACCGTGAAGCAGCTTTAGCCCTGGGAGCTACTCATTGGCAAACTATCTGGCGAGTAGTCCTTAAATCTGCTTTACCCGGCATCACTGCCGCATGCATGTTAGGATTAGGTAGAGTAATTGGCGAAACTATGGCCGTGATGATGGTTACGGGAAACGCCGCTAAGATTCCCCATGGTCTTTTTGAACCAGTAAGAACACTTACGGCGACTATTGCTGCCGAAATGGGCGAAACTATTCAAGGTAGCGATCATTACTTTGCTCTTTTTGCTATTGGTCTGGTCTTGTTTGTTATAGCTTTTATAATAAACTTTCTGGCTGATTTCTTTCTCCATAGGGAAAGAATATGAAGATAATTTCACCTCAAATTACCCAAAAGATATCTTTCTTTTTGCTTTTTCTTTCAGCCTTATTAGCCATCACCCCGGTGGTATTAATTCTCTTAGTGATTTTTAAGAATGGAGTAGGTGCCATAAGTTGGGAATTTTTAACCACTGCTCCCAATAACGGAATGAGAGGGGGAGGCATACTGCCAGCCATCGTAGGAACCTTTTGTTTAGTCATCGGAGCAGTAATCCTTGCTGTGCCTATAGGTGTCGCTTCCGCCATTTACTTAAACGAATATGCTAAAAAAGGTTACTTGACAAGACTAATTCGATTAGCAATCATTAATCTTTCAGGAGTTCCCTCGGTAGTTTATGGCCTTTTTGGTTTAGGACTCTTTGTAATCTTCTTGAAGTTTGGTGCTTCTATCTTAGCTGGTTCTCTTACTTTAGCCATTATGAATTTACCAGTCATTATCACGGCTACTTTTGAAGCCTTAACTAATGTTCCTACTTCATTTCGACAGGTAAGTCTATCTTTAGGAGCTACTAAATGGCAAACTATCTACCATTTAATCCTCCCCCGAGCTACTCCTGGTATCCTTACCGGGGTAATTCTCGAGATTAGTCGAGCAGCCGGTGAAACAGCTCCTATTCTTTTCACCGTAGCAGCTTTTTACCTACCCCATCTTCCTACTTCTATTTTTGACCAGGTCATGGCTTTGCCAATGCATCTTTATGTTATCTCCACTCAAGTTCCAAATATTGGCCTTGATGTTCGATGCGCTACGGCTTTGGTCTTACTAACAGTGGTTTTTGGAGTTAATTTAGCAGCAATAATTATTCGGGCAAAGCTAAGAAAGAGACAAAGATGGTAAAAGACTTACCAGAAGTGAAGATAGTAAAAGACATAGAAGCAGCGTCAGCTTCAATAGCAGCTATACAAAGGGCAAAGCTAAGAAAGAGACAAAGATGGTAAAAGACTTA
>JAHJRX010000074.1 GCA_018830565.1 bacterium
ATTGTAAGGCGAGGTGGGTTAATAATTAATATCTTCATAACTACCTTTCTTGGATAACTGGCTTGTTTAATAGTAAGGAAAGATCTTCTTTAGAGAGTTCCTTCATTAAAAATAAGGTGCTTAAAAAGATAATTAAAGCTAAGATAACTTTGATTATAGAATTTACCTCCGCCGGTAAGATTAAGACCAGTAAAGATAAGGCACCAGCAAAGAGAGATCTGGTTATAGACTTAAAAGAAGGAGTATATTTAAATGAACTTAAAACTATTAAAGCGGCGGTTACCTGGACTACCTCAGTAATTACAGTCGCCAATGAAGAACCATAAAAGCTATATCCAGGAATTAAGATTAAATTTAAAACAATATTAAAAAGAACAGCCAGAGTATTAAAAATAGTATTTATCCATTGCTTGCCAATAGCAATCAACATATAGCCAATTAATGCTCCTATATAATAAACAGGATAAATAAAGCCTAAGATCTGCATACTTAAGATGGAGTTTTTGAATTCTTCTCCAGAGACATACAAGATAATCTTATCTGCTAAAATGACAAAGAATAAAGCTAAAAAGATGCCCATCATGAGCAGGTATTTTAAAGACCTTTGGTAAATTATCTTTAATTGAGCTGGATCTAATTTAAATCTTTCGGAAAGGACAGGAAATACAGAAACCATGATCATTCCTGAAAGTAAGGTGCCCATTTCAATAAATTTGTAAGAGACATTATAAAAACCTACCGCTTGGTCTCCCTTCATTAAAGAAAGCATGATTACATCAATCCTCCAGTAAAGACTAATCATAAGAAAGGCAATACCCAAAGGAATAGCTTCTTTAATCATTTTCTTCCAAAGACGATAATCTATAGAAAATTTAATTTTGACAAACTTCTTAGAAAAAAAGTAAGCTGTTAGAAGACCAATTAAGTTAGAAACTAAGGAAACAACTATTAAGTCCAGCAAGGTTCCTCTCTTATAAACAAAGAGACAAGCTAAGATTAAGAAAGATAAGCTAATTAAGAGATTGCTTACCGCTACATATTCCATCTTTAAACTAACTTCAAAGATGATATCCAGGGTGCTCTTTAAAGCTTCAATCATTAAAATAATGGAGCTTACATAGACTAAAAGCTTAGTCGTTAAAGGATAGTTCATGCAGTTGATTATTAAACAAGCTAAGAAGATAGAAAAAAAGGAAAGAAGTAAACGAAGAGTGATGGTCTGGCTAAGCAAGTTACCTGAAGAATCTCTATCTTGAGATATCTCTCTGGTGGCAATGGTTTTTAAACCTAAATCAGTAACAGTGTGAAAAAAAGCAATAAAGACCAAGACAAAAGAATATAAGCCATACTCTAAGGGACCTAAATAACGAGTAATGAGAGCCATAGAGATCAAACTCATTCCCATCATTAAGGCTCTGCCAATGGACTGAATAACGGTATTTCTTACTACTTTTATGGCTGTAGACATAAGCTTTATTTAATAATTACAAATTTTTTCTTTTGAGATTTTCCATCCTCAGTCTTTAAATAAAAGATATAGACACCACTGCTTACTGTTTTACCATACTCATTAGTTCCGTCCCAATGAGCCATACTCAAAGAGATATCTTTAGATTTTAAAGTATAAATAAGCTCTCCACTTAAATTAAATATCTTAATAAAGCTCGTGTTGTTGGGAGTAGGCTTAAAAGTAACAAAATTTACTTGATTTAAATTAAAAGGATTAGGGCAAACTTTAATTGGCGAAAGAATAGTTGCAATTCCAGATGACTCTATCTCTGCTAAAGCAAAAATAGACAAATTAGTCGTAGAAAATGAAATCAAATTTAAGTTTGTCTCGATACTTGGGGAGCTAACGAATAAATTCCACCGCTTATTTTCTTCATCAAGTTTTATGACCTTTAAATTTGTTTCTTTAATATTTGTACCATCTATAATACCGTTATTATCTGTATCCAAGTATGGAATAATTACGGTAAGTGGCTTTGAAAAAGAGGCTATCTTATTATAACTACTATCTTTAATCGTAAAATTTAAAATACTGCCATTTATGATAGGATACTCAAAATATTGATTAGCTTCTAAGGCTTTATTATCTGCTAAGGCTTGGTAAATATCTATAAAAAAACCACTGGGGAGTGTGCTGGCGGGAATGTTGATCTTTCCATATTCATTCTTAAAAGTAACTTCATTATTATTAGATAAACTCCTATTTAAGTATATAAAATTAGATGAATCAGAGACCGACCCACTTTCTTCTGCTACTTGAAAACCATTTCCACCTGGGCTTAATATGACTTGACTAAAGGTAAAGTCACCATTCCCATCTGACAAAGTAGTAGCTATCTTTTTACCAGCTTTAAAGAGGGTAATGATGGTATTAACCTTAGCTTTTCCAGAAATAGGGATAAGATTTTCAGAAGCAAAAGAAGTATTAGAAGATGGAGAAATAATGGAAGGAGGATTAGTCGTTTTATATTCTTGGCTTTGAGAATGATCAAATATATAGATGGGACTATCATTATTTAAAGTAACTTCCACATAGCCATTAACTGGAGATAGGGTTCCTAAAGGACTACCATCTCGGCTTTGATACGAGATAGAGGTAGTAGAATTTACTAAGGCTTTAATTTTTTCACTACCTGGAGTTGTCTTCCAGGCTACTATTATTCGAGAATTATTAGAGAGGTTTTCGGTAGCCTTTCGATCTACAAAGACTACCGCGTACTTATTTTCACCTAAGAGTAAAAACTCACTGGCCAGCTTATTACCTAAGGTAGTAGCCATGGTCTTATAGGCATAGTAAGATGCTCTAATGCCTCCTTCGTAGGTAAGAAGACCTGTATGGGAAGGATTATCTTGTTGGTATTCCTCGCCTAAAGGATAGTCATCGCGAAGGACAAAGTAATGAATTCTGTCAACTAATCCGGTAGATAAAGCTAAAACGTGAAATCTGACGATATAATCTGCTTGAGTATCTTCATTTACCCAAGAATTATCGGCTCTGCAGATCACATCTCTGGCTACAGAATAACCTTGTTCAGTAAGATAGATCCTTCTTTCAGTAGTATTATATTTGACTGCTTCTGCATAATAATCAAAGATAGCTCTAGTTAAGTTTCTTCCCCCAAGTTTTATTTCATTAGCTTCTTCCGGGGCTAATGTTTTGTCATTGTTAGCTATGGAATTAATGTTAGGATATAAATGGAGGGAGACTCCATTAAGAAGATCTTTTCCTAAGCCAGGTATAGAGTCATAACCATTTTCAAGATGATAAAAGAAGGGGTGTTCTTTATACGGCACATCGGGATTTTTGGGGTATTCAAAAGGACCTGCATCTCCAATGGCCATGATGATAGGATTAGAAAATTCTTCTTTAATTCCCTGGCTGGCATACTTGATAATTTTTATTACTTTTGGAAAGATTTTAGTGTAATCTGAGCCAGCCCATTGACTACAAGCCCCTTCTCCCTCAGGATAAATTTCAAAATTTGAAACTTTATCTTTATATCGAGCTGCTAAATCTCTTACCCAATTCTGCCAAGCTCCAAATTTATCATCCTTAGGTGGATATTCTTTTTTATAGGTATCATCTCTCTTTTCAGCAATCCACTCGGGAAAACCAGCTACATAAAAGTGAATATTGAGATTATTAGCTATAGCTTTATTTACTCGATCATCTAAGTAAGTCCAATCACAAGCTCCTGTTTCACTCTTTTGGATCTCTGTCCATAAAGCAGCGATGCTAATCCACTTAAAACCAGCTTCTTCAGCTTTTTCATAATCAAAACTATCAACTGGTTTCATCTTATATTCATCAGAATAGACGGCCCAAGGATAAGTAGTAAAATCTTGACTACCGAGTAAAAAAGAGGTTCTAAAGATTAATAAGATCAAGACAAAGATTAATTTATTCATCTTTTTAAATTTTTTCAGCAAAAGCTCGTGAATTCTTATTAGGATATAAGAAAGCAGAAGCATCATTCTTCCAGGAAAAACAGTTGGGACATAATTTGCTAATACCTTCTCGGTAATATCTATCTCGAAGTTTGTAATATTTTTCATTATTCCAGATCTTGGCCAGCTGATCATTCTCTAAACTTCCAAGAATAAATCGTTCTTGAGGACAAGATAAGATAAAACCATCCCAAGTAATAGTTAGAGAAGAAAATATATGCTGGCAAGTCTCTATGGATTCTTTTAAGTTAAATTGTAACAATTCTAAGCCATATGAGCAAACTCTTTTCCTAAAATCTTCCATCAGATGTTGACATTCTTCTTGATGAAGCCAGGAGCTTTCATCTTGAAGTCTTGGATCCTGGACTACTATATTAGCTAGTTCAATCTTATTTATCCCCATATCTTTAGCTAAATCGACCACCTCCAAGAGTTCAGGAAACATAGATTTCATTACGACTAGAGCTAAGGATATCTTAGGTTTATTGCTGCCTAAAGATTTCTTAAGCTCATTAAGTTTCTTAATATTTTCTACAATAGGAGCCATAGAGATTCCTCTGATGTATTGGTAAGTTTCTTCTCTTGCTCCTCCAAAAGAGATACAAACTTCATCAGCGCCCATTAAGATTAATTCTTTGGAAATTTCTGGAGTTAATAAGAGACCGTTGGTATAAAAGTAGAGATAAGGATGATATTTCTTAATCTCTTTAGCCATGGGAATAAAATCAGAGTGAAGAAGGGGTTCTCCAAAGCCTCCAAATAATACCACTTCTGCCATAGAAAGAAAAGGTCTGGTCTTGTTAAAGATATCCCAACTCAGGAAGCCTCCTTTTAAGACTTCCTCTTTTCGAATTAGTTGTCGGTTACACATGACACAGTTAGAATTACACTTAGTAGTAGGTTCTAAGTAGATAGCTTTTGGATATGCGTAAAGTTTTCTCCTTCTTAATCTTAATTCTAATTTATTAATTTGTTTATTCAAAAAAGAGTTAAAATTTGTATATCTCATCTCAAGATCCTTTATCTAAAAATCCAGCTTTTTGAAAAATCTTTCTCGCCAAATCTTCCTAAGAAAAAATCTAATATTCCATAAAAAAGTGTTAAGATAGATTTAAAATTACCATCTTTGATCAGTTCATAAATTTCATAAAGATGGAAGTGAACAATCTTATAGAGCGACTTAAATAACATACCTTTTTTACCATTTTTTTTAATAAATAAGAGTCGATTTCTAATTTCGTAGTAAGTATATCTTGGTGGGGATTTTAATTTATTTTGAGATGAATTCAATAAAGAAGCTCCACATTTATGCCAGAGCTTAGCTTTAGGGTTTAAGTATAATTTATATCCTTTATCTATTACCCTAAAACATAAGTCCGCATCTTCGGAAGTATGGAAATAGTCGGTATCAAAAAACCCGACTTCATTAAATACCTTACTTCTAAAAAACATTCCACAACCAGTAATAAAGTTACATTCAATTATCTTATCAAATTTACTACTGTACTTTTCTTCATAGCCAATGTGATTTCCAATTCCAGTGTTGCGGTCCATTATTCCACCAGCAAACCAAATATAATCGGGACGATTGTAGAAAAACATGATGGGAGCGACTATGCCTGCTTGAGGATTATCTTCCATAAACTCAACTAAGGTAGAAAGTAGCTCTTGATTAACGATAGTATCATTATTTAAGAGAAAAGTGTAGTCTGTTTTATTCTCTAAAGCTTGTTTGATGCCCACATTATTTCCTCCACTAAAACCAAGATTTTGTTTATTCTTAATGAGAATAACTTCAGACTTAGAGAAGGTTCTTTTAATTATATCAAAGGAGTCATTAGTAGAGCCATTATCGACGAGAATAATTTCAAAATTACGGTAGTCAACCTTCTTTAATGAATTGATACATTCAATGGTCTCTTCGGCGGTATTCCAATTTAACAAGATTACCGCTACCTTTGGCTCGTTCTTTATAATTAAAGGGCACATTATTGCCTCCACCATAATAATATCCCAATTTAAATTTTTTGTCAAGATGCCTTATCCAGCATGAGAATTGCTGAGGTTGTCGTAGCCATATAGCCACCTAAAAAGGAGATATTTTATTTGTTACTCCTTGCCGTTAAGGGAGTTATCTCTTATTTTAAACACAAAAAAGAGGCTGCCTTAAGCAGCCTCTTTTAATCACTCCCGATTTCCTTACTTAATTAGTAAGTGTAGTATTGGACATTCTTTAAGTCTTTATGACCACAATCAATCTTGATCTTACCATCGGTAGGATTATACCACCAACCGCCACTATCAGCATAGCTATAACGGACAGCGTTAGTGTTTTTATGAGAGACATCCCTTCTTAATTTTACAACAGGAATATCTTCCATATACTTAGGAATAAAAGCTGGAATAACTACACCCCTCACGGTATAGCTATTCTTATCTAATCGATAGGGATAAACTCCTTCGTTATCCCCATAGTAGATAGCAATAGCTGATTTTAATGCTCCTA
>JAHJRX010000075.1 GCA_018830565.1 bacterium
AATCTTGCCCACTCTTTTTTGCTCATTTCGAAAATGTCCTTTTCTTCCATTTCTCCCTCCTTTTTTGAGGGATATTTTACATCCTTAAACAGGACATTTTCATTTTGCCAGATTAGGACATTTTCATTTTGGTATTACAGACAAAATTGGGATTATACAGCAATTCTAATTATCAGCCTCCTCTACCACCAAGGATGTTCAAAGGACAATAGATTTCACCCTGGCTAAATATGATGGACATCAAAAAGAGCAGAAGCCAATTATTCACTCTGACAACGGCCCTCAGATGAGGGCCAAATCCTTAAAGAAATTAGTCTCCAGGTATACACAAATAATTTTAATTTTTTCCTTGAAAGGATCTAAAGCAATATAATAATTACAAAAGATACTGGAAAAATTGCTTCCTTTAGAGTTACCTTAGATGCATTAGTGGGAAGAAATAAAACAACGAATAAAAAGGAAAAAACGTGAATACTGATTTAACATTCATCACAAATGAGAGAGATCAAAATCTCAAGGATAGGTTCGAGGTTTTGATAAAGGATACGAAATTTTTTGATTGCTTGGTGGGTTTCTTCTACACGAGCGGGTTTTATGCGATATGCAAATCGTTGGAAGCAACTGAGAAAATCCGCGTCCTTATTGGAATAAGCACAAGCCGACAGACATACGATTTACTTAATAGAGCAGTAACCGAAAAACGACAGACGCTCCAATTTTCTCACGCAGAGGTAAAGCAAGAATTTCAGGGCCTAGTTGAAAAAGAACTGGAAGGCTCTGAAGATATCCGCCAGGTAGAAGAAGGAGTAGTTAAATTTATAGAGTGGATAAAGAGCAAGAAATTGGAAGTAAGGGCATACCCTTCGCAAAATATTCACGCCAAGCTTTATATAATGACTTTCGCAGAAGGGGATCGCGATGTAGGAAGAGTAATTACCGGCTCCAGTAATTTTACCCAGGCGGGTTTGGTCGACAATCTTGAATTTAATGTTGAATTAAAAACCCGGGCCGATTATGAATTTGCCAAACAAAAATTTGAAGAACTTTGGAAAGACTCTGTTGATGTCAGCCAAAAATATATCCAGACCATAGAGGATAAGACCTGGCTTAACCAGAATATCACCCCTCATCAGCTTTACCTTAAATTTCTATACGAATATTTCAAAGACGAATTGAGCCAGACAGAGGATGTCTTCATCAAATATTTGCCTCAAGAATTCAAGAGATTAGAGTACCAAGAGCAAGCAGTTTTGAATGCCAAGAAGATCCTTGGAGAATACGGAGGAGTGTTTATTTCGGATGTGGTTGGCCTTGGAAAGACATATGTTTCAGCGATGCTTGCCGGTCAGCTTGATGGTAGGACTTTAGTTATCGCGCCTCCTGTGCTTCTTGAAAAAGCTAATCCCGGCTCTTGGCCAAATGTATTTTCTGATTTTAGAATCCCGGCTGATTTTGAATCCCTGGGTAAGCTTGATGACATCATCGACCGAGGAACTGAAAAGTATACCAATATCATAATAGATGAAGCCCATCGTTTCCGGACAGAAGCCACTATGACTTATGAAAAACTGGCAGAGATTTGTCGTGGTAAACGAGTGATTTTGGTAACCGCTACACCTTACAATAATTCACCTAAAGATGTTTTAAGCCAGATTAAGCTGTTTCAAAAAGCAAAGAAGAGTACAATCCCGAACCTTTCTGATCTGGAAGGATTTTTCAATAGCCTTCATAGAAAACTTAAAGGGTTAGACAGGCAAAAAGATTATGCGGAGTATATTAAAACAGTAAAAGAAAACTCGAAAGAAATCCGCGATAAAGTCCTTAAATACTTGATGGTTCGCCGGACTAGGACAGAGATTACCAACTATTTTTCCGAAGACCTCAAAAACCAGAAGCTAAAATTCCCGGATGCCCAAAAGCCGGAACCGCTGTTTTACGAATTGAGCAGCGAAGAAGATGCGATCTTTAATAAAACCATCGAACTTATAACTCAGAAATTCAAATACGCCCGTTACGCGCCTATGCTGTATTACAAGGGTAAAATATCTCAGCCAGAAGAATTATCCCAGAAGAATATGGGCAAGTTTATGAAAATCCTTTTAGTAAAAAGGCTTGAGAGCAGTTTCTTTGCCTTCAAAAAATCTGTTGACAGATTTTTTGATTCATACGAAATGTTTATCAAGGAATTTGACAAGGGAAATGTCTATGTAAGCAAGAAATACACGAACAAGATATTTGAACTCTTAGAGAATGACGATGACCAGGCAATTCAAAAACTGATTGATGAGGGTAAGGCAGAGAAATATTCCGGAAAGGAATTTACAGACGATCTTCTTAAAGATCTCAAAAGCGATTTTAAGATACTAAAAGAAGTAAAAGTTTTATGGCAGGATGTAACGAGGGACCCAAAACTACTTAAATTCTTAAATGAACTTTCAAAAAATAAAACCCTAAAAGATAATAAGCTCATTATCTTTACTGAATCAAAAGAAACCGCTGAATATCTGTCAGGCAATATAAACAAAAAGTTTCCCGACACGGCACTTTTGTTTAGCGGTGGCTCTGATGAGGCAACTCGCGATAAAGTAATTGAGAATTTTGACGCCCGGGCCCGACATCCAAAAGACGAGTATCGTATTCTCGTATCTACGGAAGTATTATCAGAAGGTGTTAACTTGCATCGCTCAAATACGGTTATTAATTATGATATCCCCTGGAACCCGACTCGTATGATGCAAAGGGTAGGCCGTATCAATCGTGTAGATACGAAGTTTTCCGAAATATATACCTTCAACTTTTTCCCCACGCAACAATCTAACGACCAGATAAAACTCAGGGAAGCCGCAGAGGCTAAAATCAATGCCTTTTTAACCCTGCTTGGCGGGGATGCCGCACTTTTAACCGAGGGCGAGCCAATTGGTTCGCACGAGCTTTTCAATAGGTTGATTTCTAAGCAAGTTATAACCGGTGAGGATGAAAAAGAAGAAAGCGAATTGAAATATCTGCAGATTATTAAGAACATCCGGGATAAAGAGCCGGATTTGTTCGAGAAAATCAAGTATCTTCCTAAGAAAGCCCGTACTGGAAAAATAAACAATGAGCATAAAGAATCGCTTCTTACATATTTTAGGAGAGGTAAGCTCGAAAAGTTTTTTATCATCAAGGCCAATGAGAAACCTAAAGAGCTTGATTTTCTTTCTGCGGCAAAACTAATGGAAAGTGATCTTGAGGAGAAAAGGCAAAAGTTACCAGAAAAGTTTTATGAGCTCTTAGATATGAATAAAGAAGCCTTTATCTTTGCCACGACCGAAGAGATGGCGAAATCACATTTTAAGGGTAAGGGCGGCAGGGATAGCGTAACCAATATTCTTAAGATATTGAAGCTTACAGTGAAAAATACCCGTCAGCTCACTGATGAGCAGGAGTTATATCTAAGGAAGGTTGTTCGACAGCTTGAAGAAGGCGGGCTTCCCAAACAGACCACAAAGGAAGTTCTTAATGCCCTGGATGAATTAAAACAGGATGTAATAAATCCTTTGAAGGTTTTGGCTACTCTTCAAACCCATATTCCTGGGCGGCTTCTGGAAGGTCATTATGTCGAGTATTTGCCGGTTGTTTTTGGAAAGCGTAAAGTAATCCTATCCTTATACTTAAAAGGCAGGGAGTGATATGAAAAAGGAAATAATAATGTTTCCAATTCGCTCTACACTGTGGAGCAAATTAACGTGGTCACAATGAGAGCGATAAAAAATATCCGTTTGAAAACCTATGATTACAGTTCTGACGGCTATTATTTTGTGACAATTGATACAAACTATAGGATGCTTTATTTACAAGGCAATATAAAAAATATTGTAGTTGCCGAGCTTGCTCGGCTGAATACTTTAGAAGGTGTAAAAATAGATTACTATGTGGTAATGTCCAGTCACATTCATTTGATTATAATCCTTGAGAAAAGTAAATACTCACTTTCTGAAATTATTAGGCGGTTTAAGTCTAAAACAACAGTTTTTGTTCGAAAATACGCTAATCAAGATTGGCAATCAAAATCCGCCCAGCAAGCTGGGCAACTACAAAAATTATGGCAGCCGGGTTACTATGAACATATAATTAGAAATGATAATGCACTAACTAAGATTCGAGAATATATCACCAATAATCCGAATGTAGAAAAAGTTAAGTTTGGGGAATTCTATGGATAAAAAACAAGCTCAGGCGCTTATAAAGGAAACCTTTGAATCACCCTTTGATAAAAACAAATTCGTAGGTTTTGTGAAGAATTTGCTCAATGAGGTAGAAGAGGCAACATTTATTTATAAGGGGAATTATATCCCTGATGCTTATGAGCAATATATCAATACGTTAGAGCGAATAGGGAAATACAACGATGGTGAGCATAAGATTGACATTCTTATCGTAAAACTTAAAGAACAGACCTCCATTGAGCGTGCCCGCACAATGCAGAGAAATTTTATTGCCTGGTATCTAAATGTCAGCCGTGGTGGAGGGAAGGATGCGGCATTAGTAGCCTTTGTCTCGCCAAACGAAGATGACTGGCGGTTTTCATTAGTCAAAATGGACTACCGTTTTGTTGAAGATGAAAAAGGCAGAACCAAAGTAAAAGAAGAATTTACACCTGCCCGGCGATGGTCATTTTTGGTCGGCAAAAACGAAAATAGCCATACTGCCAAAAGCCATCTTGTGCCAATTATTGAAGATGACGAGCACAACCCCACACTTGCACGGCTGGAAGACGCCTTTAACATTGAAAAAGTTACCAAAGAATTCTTTGAGAAATACCGGGAACTATTTTTGTGGACTAAAGAAACACTGGATGCCCTTGTTTTCAAAGACAACAAGATTAGAGCAGATTTTGAGGCAAAAGGTGTCAATACCGTTGACTTTTCCAAGAAACTTTTAGGACAGATAGTCTTCCTTTACTTTTTACAGAAAAAGGGTTGGTTCGGCGTTAAGCGCGATGCAGAGTGGGGAACGGGCCCCAAAAACTTCCTGCGGGAGCTATTTGAGGGAAAGCACGCAGCATATAAAAATTTTTTTAATGATATTTTGGAACCACTCTTTTACGAAGTGTTATCGCGGGAACGGGATGACAATTTTTATAGCCGTTTTAATTGTAAAATTCCATTTTTAGACGGCGGGCTTTTTGACCCCATCAATAACTACGATTGGGTGCATACTGATATTTTTCTTCCGAATGATTTATTCTCTAATGATTACAAGACTAAAGAAGGCGATAAAGGAAATGGAATTTTGGACATCTTTGATCTTTATAACTTCACAGTCAAAGAAGACGAACCGCTAGAAAAGGAAGTGGCGGTTGACCCGGAGATGCTGGGGAAAGTCTTTGAAAACCTATTAGAAGTAAAGGATCGTAAATCCAAAGGCACTTATTACACCCCCCGCGAAATCGTCCACTATATGTGTCAACAGAGTTTGATTAATTATTTGGCAACAGAACTTGAAGGCAAGGTAAGTAAGAATGACAGCGAAATCATTATCAAATACGGTGAGCAGATAGGTGAAAACGAGGCAAGGGTGGAAGCCAAAGGCAGGGAAACCGATACCTACTCTTACAAACTCCCCGAAAGCATCAGGCAAAATGCTAAATTGATTGACAATAAACTTGCCAATATCAAGGTTTGCGACCCGGCAATCGGCTCAGGGGCATTTCCTGTAGGTATGATGGGTGAGATTACAAAAGCAAGAAATGTGCTGTCTGCTTTTATTAAAGAACCCAGCAGGACAATTTACCTTTTCAAGCGTGAATGTATAGAAAAATCCCTCTATGGCGTAGATATTGATCCGAGTGCAGTTGAGATTGCCAAGCTCCGCTTGTGGTTGTCGCTAGTAGTGGATGAAGAAGACATTAAGCAAATAAAACCCCTGCCAAATCTGGATTATAAAATCGTCTGCGGTAATTCACTTTTGGGAGTTGAAAAGAACCTCTTTAATCAACGCCTGTTCGAAGAATTGGAACGGCTAAAACCACTTCTTTTTAACGAAACCAGCCCGAAGAAAAAGCAGGAATATAAAAAACAAATTGACGAAATAATTAGTCAGATTACTTATGGACATAAAGAGTTTGATTTTGAGGTCTATTTCTCGGAAGTTTTCCATGAAAAGAAGGGGTTTGATGTGGTAATAGCGAATCCACCGTATGGTGCAGATTATTCTGTTAATGAGAAGAAACACTTTCTAAAACGATATCTAACAACAAAAACAATTACGAATGTTCAAAAAGGTTCTTTGGATACCTTTACAATATTCATTGAACTTGGTTACAATGTTTTGAAGAAATGTGGAACCCTTAATTATATAGTTCCCATCAGTATTACCTCAAGCGACTCAATGACAGCACTTCATAAATTGCTTGAGGACAATTGTGAAATAATAAAAGTTTCTTCTTACTCTGTAAGGCCTCAGCCTGTTTTTGAAAATGCAGTTGTAGATACATCAATTATTTTGTTTAAAAAATCTGATACAAAATGTGAACACATTTATTCAACAAAAATGTATCGTAAAAACAAAAATTATGATTTACAGCATTTGGTTAATAACTTACAGTTTATTGATGTAGTTGATGTTAAACTACAAGGCAGATATCCTAAAATAAGCCAACCAATTGAAAAGGAAATTTTGGGAAAAATATTTAAACAGGATAAAACCATTTCTGATTTATTAGTAAACGATGGAAAGTCAATTTATTATAGAACATCCGGCGGTAGGTACTTTAAGGTAATTACAAATTATTCAACAGGTTCTACAAAAGAGAAAGCAATATACTTACCCAAAAGCATTTCTAACTCAATTGGTGCAATTTTGAGCAGTAATCTATTTTTCTGGTATTATCAAATATTTTCAAATAATCATGATTTAAAATCCTACGAAATTGAATCATTTAAAATTCCTTATTCAAAAATTATCTCCGATAAGGAAATTATTGAAAAAATAGAAAAGCTTTATGATGAATATTTAGAGGATATTGAAGCCAATGCCAATGTGAGACAAACAACCCGTTATGCTAATATTGACTCATTTAAGGAATATAAAATCGGGAAATCAAAAAAGTTAATTGATAAAATAGACGATATAATTGGCCCTTTGTATAGCCTGACGAAAGAAGAAATTGAATTCATAAAAAATTATGAAATTGAATTTCGTTTAGGAGAAAATATAGATTGAAAGATACTATAAAATCTAAACAAGCAAGCCCAAGTCAAAGAATACGAACGCCAAATCGACCATCTGGTGTATGAATTATACGGTCTGACAAAAGACGAAATCACCATCGTAGAAAATTCAGGGGAGAGATGATGGAGAATATAATAGGCAATGAATACAGGACATTCTTGAATGAAATTAAATCGCGAATTGTTACGGCGAGAATTCAGGCGATTAGGTCGGTCAATAAAGAGCTTATAAAGTTATACTGGGATATTGGTAAAAGCATTGTAGAGAGGCAGGAAAAATATAAGTGGGGAGTGTTACAAATCTTTATTTTGTTTTGACATATTTCTTCTTCTGAGTTATAATTTAATATTATAGTATCTATAGTGCTTATTAATGAAAACTTGACCTAGAGCAAATTAATTTGAGGGCAAACAAGTTTATCTTTTATTACTCGGTATTATTTTCTATGTCCAGTTTTTGTTAATAACTACTAGATTTAGTAAATGTTCAGGTATCAGCTTTTAGCTAGCAGTTTTATTAGGAATAAGTCCATTAAGGCAAGAGAGAGGAGTATTATGGCTGAGAATATCAAGAGTTTAATAGAAAAGATCCACCAAGAAGGAATTAAGGCAGCTGAGGAAAAAGCCGCGGCAGTAGAAGCCCAAGCAAGACAAAAGGCACAAGAGATGATCAAAGAAGCCCAGATGGAAGCAGATAAGATTATTGGAGAAGCTAAGACACAGGCTAAGAAAATTAAGGAATCTACTCAGACCTTACTTAAGCAAGCAGCCAGAGATTTATTGCTTTCTTTAAGAAAGCAAATTTGTCTAATGCTTGATAAGCTCACGGCAACAAAGGTCAGGGAGGCATTAAGTGGTCAGGAGTTGATAGAGATAATAACTACTTTAATTAAGAATTCTCAAACTAAGGAGATCACGGTTTCTCTTGATTCGCAAAGCCTTGAAAAGTTTGAGCAGAGTCTTTTAAAAGAACTTAGCCAAGAGGTAAGAAACGGGATCACTCTTCAGTCGGAAGAAAAAATCACCGGTGGCTTTATGATCAGTTACGATAAGGGAAAATCACATTACGATTTTAGCGATACGGCCTTAGCCGAGTATATTGGCACTTATCTAAAGCCAAGACTGGCAGAGATCCTTAAGGAAATAAAGTAGTGTATACTTATTTAATATCTAGCTTGGCGATGCTTAATTTTGGTGACACCCCACCATTTTCGTATCAGTCATTTTTAAAGATATGCCAGGAGTTTATACCAGAAAGGGATATTGAAATTCTCAAAGATATTTCCAGGGTGGACATAGAGAACATAGAAGTTCATCAGCCAACATTAAAGAAGTGGTATACCTTTGAGGTAATCTTGAGAAATGAATTGGTTAAACTGCGGGCTGCTTGTAAAAAGATTGATCTTGAAAAATACTTACGGCCCACAGATGATGACCTGGTAGAATCTCACCTTACTCATATTGCTCACCTTGCTTACCAGAGTCATTCAATTCTGGAAGGGGAAGAAATCTTAGATAGGGGTCGATGGCAAAAATTAGATGACCTTGAGTTTGGACATTATTTTGATCTTGACCATTTGATTTGTTATGCTTGCAAGTTGTTAATCTTAGAAAGGTGGCAGAGGATTAAGTCCTCTGATAGCCATAAGCTGTTAGAACAAACATTACAGGGGTGAGGAGAAATAAATGACTCCAAATAGGATTGGCCGAATTATCAAGGTCTATGGAAATATGGTTTTGGCTGAGGTAGATGGAAATGTTAGGTAGCATTTTGCTTGGCTTTAATAATGAATTGATTTTAAAATATGAAGGAAATTAACCATGCAAGCCAATGCACAAGAGAGTTCAACCACATTCAATAAGTCTACATTTAGACCAACCAACAAGATTATGATTGTCGACAAGTCAATGATTTTGGAGATGATCTTTAAACTAAAAGGAGAAGAGTCTCTTTCGTCATTAAGAAATAACATATCGTATCTAAGGGATCAGTTAACTAACACAAAATCAGATAAAATTGGATTGCTGAATATTGACTCTAATGGCGACACAATAAAAATTACCCAGAAATACCTGTTTGATGAAATCCAACAAATTGCAGAGGCCCAAACCCTTGAAAGAGCAAAATATTATGTTGAGCGTTTTGAAAAAGGGATTGCTGAGATTAAGACAAACAAAATCAATGATATTAACTTAAATCAATGGAAAGAATGTACGGATATTTATACCGATAGTTTATGGATATGCGATAAGCGAGATAATTCTGGAGTCCACACAGCAGGATATTGGGGGAATTTTATTCCACAAATCCCAAATCAAATGATAAAACGCTATACCAAAAAAAACGATTGGGTTTTAGATGCCTTTGTTGGCTGTGGAACGACTTTAATTGAAAGTCAAAGATTAGGAAGAAATGGAATGGGAATAGAACTTCAGGAAAATGTTGCCCAAAAAGCACGAGGGCTTGTTTCTTCTGAGCCGAATAAATATGGAGTTATCAGTGAAGTTATAACTGATGACAGTTCGATTGTTGACTATAAATCACTTTTACAAAAATACGGACAAGAATCTGTTCAGCTTTTAATCATGCATCCGCCATATTTTGATATTATCAAATTTAGCAACGACCCAAGAGATTTATCTAATGCTTCTTCGGTAGAGTCATTCCTAAAAATGATGAATAAAATAGTTGATAGTGCTTCATCAGTTTTAGATAGAGGAAGATATTTTGCTCTGGTAATTGGCGATAAATATTCTAAAGGTGAGTGGATTCCATTAGGATTTTTAACCATGAATGAGATTATGAAGCGAGGTTTTTCCTTAAAAAGCATAGTTGTGAAAAACTTTGAAGAAACAACAGGAAAACGCAATCAGAAGGAATTATGGCGTTACAGGGCTCTTGTTGGTGGATTTTATATTTTTAAGCACGAATACATTTTTCTTTTCAAGAAAAAATAGGATGATTATGACAAAACACCCATTTAATGAAGGAACAAAGCTGGCCCAAATATTTACGATTTTGTCAGATGGCAAGTGGCATTGTGGCAAACATGAATTGCCTGGAACCCAACCTGCTAAAGCAATCCAGATTATTCGTCAGCACGGGTTTGATATAGAAAATAGCACTCACTATTGCGATGAATGTAAAGATAAAACGGTTCACCGCCACTTAACATCAACAATACCTATTGAGTCTTCATTTATTCGCTTGCAACTTCCATCTAAACTTCGGCAGCGTGTCCTCAAGCATTATGATAATGCTGAAGCCATTACCCTTCGCAAAATGATCCCCAATGAATTGGAAATTGACCATCGATTTCCTCAAGTTCGTTGGTCAAAAGATGAGTCGTATGATATAAATATGACCGAGGAAGAATTGCACCAAAAATTTCAGCTTTTAACCCGCCAGCATAATCTTTGGAAAAGTCGTTATTGTGAACACTGCAAGAAGACTGGCGAGCGTGGCACCTTCATTGGCATCAATTATTTTACACAAGGTGGAACAAAATGGGACACAAGAATCCCCAGTGATGATGAAAAAGGTTGCCTTGGTTGTTTTTGGTATAATCCTGATGACTGGAGATTGAAATTAAACAAACTCATAAATGAATCAAAATAACATTGAGAAATTGAATAAAGTGTTACCTAACCAATCGCTGAAGCTAACGGCGTTTCACGTCGCAGATTAGCTCAACCGTTATCCAGAATGAGGTAGCTTATCTTATCCAATATAGCATTTATTAATGAAAATTTGACATAGAGCAAATTAATTTGAGGGCAAACAAGTTTATCTTTTATTGCTCGGCATTATTTTCTATGTCCAGTTTTCGTTGATAACTACTATAGAACAAACGTTACAGGGGTGAGGAGAAATAAATGACTCCAAATAGGATTGGCCGAATTATCAAGGTCTATGGAAATATGGTTTTGGCTGAGGTAGATGGAAATGTTATCCAGAATGAGGTAGCTTATCTTATCCAGGGCACAGAGCGTCTCAAGGCAGAAGTAATTCGCATCAAGGGAAATAAAGCCGAGATGCAGGTTTACGAAAGCACAAAAGGACTTAGCGTCGGTGATAAGGTTGAATTTACAGGGGAGCTTTTATCTGTGGCGTTAGGGCCAGGGCTTTTGGGCAAGGTATTTGATGGCTTACAAAACCCTTTACCTGAAATAGCTCAGCAATGTGGATTCTTTTTAAAAAGAGGTGTTTATCTCCATGCCATTCCTGATGAAGACACTCATGATTTTACCCCGCTTAAAAAGAGAGGGGAAAAAGCAAGGGCCGGGGATGTGCTTGGTTTGGTTCCGGAAAAGATATTTAAGCATGCCATTATGGTGCCGTTTGGGTTAAGTGGCGTCTTTGAAATTGTCAGCATAGTTCCAGAAGGCAGATACAAGATAATTCAACCCATTGCCACTCTCAGGGGGGCAAATGGACAGGAACATGAATGCTTTTTAAAACAAAGATGGCCGGTTAAAATTCCTATTAAGGCTTATGGTGAGAAATTAAAGCCAACTCAGCCACTAGTGACTAAGATGCGTCTGATAGATTCACTTTTTCCGGTAGCACTTGGCGGTACTTATTGTATTCCGGGTCCTTTCGGTGCTGGTAAAACTGTCCTTCAGCAATTGACCAGCAGACATGCGGAGGTAGATATTGTGATTATTGCCGCTTGCGGGGAACGGGCTGGAGAGGTGGTAGAGACCTTAAAGACTTTTCCGGAATTGATAGACTCGAGAACCCAAAGGCCATTAAGTGATAGGACCGTAATTATCTGTAATACCAGTTCTATGCCAGTCTCAGCACGAGAATCAAGTGTTTATACGGCCGTAACTATTGCTGAATACTACCGCCAAATGGGGCTTAATGTCTTGCTTTTAGCTGATTCAACCTCTCGCTGGGCACAAGCCATGAGGGAGATGTCTGGTCGATTAGAAGAGATTCCTGGTGAAGAGGCGTTTCCTGCTTACCTTGAATCCCGCATTGCTGCCTTTTACGAACGGGCAGGCATAGTTAGGCTTAATGATGGAACAATTGGTTCTATCACCATTGGTGGGACAGTCAGCCCTGCTGGTGGAAACTTTGAGGAGCCGGTTACTCAAGCAACTCTAAAGGTGGTTGGAGCCTTTCATGGACTCTCGCGAGAACGTTCAGATGCCAGAAAATATCCAGCCATTGACCCATTAATTAGCTGGAGTAAGTATCAGAGCTTTATCAATCCAGAGCAAAGTAAAAGGGGTCGTGAAATCTTGCGGTTAAGTAATGATATTGCTCAAATGATGAAGGTGGTTGGAGAAGAAGGCATCTCCCTTGAGGAATATATCGATTATCTGAGGGGTGAATTTTTTGACTTTGTCTACTTGCAGCAAGATGCGTTTGATCAGGTTGATGAAGCCACTACTGCTGATAGACAAAGGTATATTTTTAACTTTATCTATCAGCATATCCTTGAGCAGAAGTTTGACTTAATTGATAAAAATAAAGCCCTCCAATTTTTCCATAAACTAAGACAGCTTTTTCGAACATGGAATTGTACCAGGTGGGAGAAGGCAGAGTTTAAAGAGATAGAAGACAAGATTATCCAATTAATTCAAGAAAGATGTAAAAAGGAAGAAGTAAATGGCTAAAGTTTATACAAGTATCCTCCAAATAGCTGGCGATGTCATTACCGTTGAAGCAGAAGATATTAAGTATATGGAAATAGCTGAGATTTCTACTTGGCAAGGAACATCGCTTGCCCAGGTAATCCGGCTTGATAATAAGAAGGTAGACTTACAGGTCTTTGCTGGCAGTAAGGGCATCTCGACCGGAGATAAGGTTCGTTTTTTTGGTCACTCGATGAGTGTGGCTACTGGCGAGGTATTATTGGGTCGTATCTTTAATGGTTGTGGTTTGCCTCTTGACCATGGCCCCTCTCTTTCAGAAAATCTTGTAGAAATAGGTGGTCCGTCGGTAAATCCAGTTAAAAGAATCATTCCACGAAGAATGATTCGAACAGGGATTCCAATGATTGATGTCTTTAATTCCTTGGTGGAGTCACAAAAACTACCTATCTTTTCCATTCCAGGTGAGCCATACAACGAACTTCTAGCTAGAATTGCTATCCAAGCAGAGGTTGATACTATTATTCTCGGTGGCATGGGGTTAAAGTATGATGACTATCTCTTCTTCAGGAATACCTTGGAGGAAGAGGGAGTCTTTTCTCGTTCGGTATTTTTTATTCACACCGCTGCAGATCCAGTGGTCGAGTGCTTATTGGTGCCAGATGTATCCTTAGCTGTAGCTGAGCAGTTTGCTTTGAGCGGGAAGCGAGTCCTGGTGCTTTTGACCGATATGACTAATTTCTCAGATGCTTTGAAGGAGATATCAATTACCATGGAGCAAGTGCCATCAAATCGTGGCTATCCAGGTGACTTGTATAGTCAGCTGGCAGCTCGGTATGAAAAAGCTGTTGATTTTGAGGGGGCGGGGTCAATTACTATTCTAGCAGTGACTACCATGCCTGGTGATGATGTTACTCATCCGGTTCCAGATAATACTGGCTATATTACTGAAGGCCAATTTTATCTCAAGGACAATGTCATAGAGCCATTTGGTTCCTTAAGCCGCTTGAAGCAGTTGGTAAACGGCCAGACTCGAGATGACCACCGCCCTATTATGGATACCATGATCCAGTTGTTTGCTTCTTATCGGCAGACCAAGGAAAAACAAGCTATGGGCTTTTATATGAGTGAATGGGACCAAAAACTCCTTCGCTATGGTGGCTTTTTTGAGAAAGAGGTAATGTCCCTTGAGGTAAATATCCCACTTGAAGAAGCCTTAGATAAGGGCTGGAAGATTCTCTCGGCTTGTTTTACGCCTGAAGAAACTGGAATAAAACAATCTATAATCGATAAGTATTGGCCAAAACAGTAAAACTGACATTTAAATTGTTTAAAGATGGCAAAGATTAAGTTTAGTAAAAATGAATTAAAGAAACAAAGGGATGCCTTAAACCAGTTCAAGCGGTATCTACCTATTTTACAGCTCAAGAAACAACAACTTCAGATGGAGATGCGGCATCATCTGGATAAACTTAAGGAACAAGTTCATCAAGAAGAGATCTTGAGAAAATCAATAGAGAATTGGGCTGGTTTGCTTGGAGAAAAAGGAGTGGCTGTTCATCAGTGGCTTGTTCCTGAAAGGGTAGTTCTTTCCTCAAGGAATGTGGCGGGAGTAAATATTTTTGTCTTTAAGCAACTTGAGTTTGCCATACCGGAATACGACTTGTTCCTGATGTCATTGTGGATTGATCGGGCTATTGAGTTTCTCCGAGAGTTAGTTACTATTCGTCAGGAAATTGAGACTATCAAAAAGAATATGGAACTGCTTAAGAGAGAACTACGAATTACTACTCAACGTGTCAATCTCTTTGAAAAGATAAAGATTCCTGAGGCGGAAGAAGCAATTAGGGTGATCAAGGTTTATCTTGGCGATCAAATGGCTAACGCGGTAGGGAGAAGCAAGATCGCGAAGAGGAAGATTGAAAGTAGTTCCGCGGCTAACTTTGGAGTAAGCTAATGATTGTTCCCATGAAGAAGGTTTCGATAATTGTTCAAATAAAAGATAGTTTTTCAGTCGTTAAGTTTCTGAGTAAAATGGGAGTCTTGCATGTTACTCATCAAAATCTACCCAAAGGTAAGGAGATAACTGAACTTAAGATTAAGATATCGCTGGCCAATCAAGTGATGGGGATTTTGGGGATATTTAAGACCCAAAGAGTAAAGAAAGAGATAGTTAATTGGGAGGATCTAGCTAAACAGGTGGTGGATTCAAAGAAGAGGTTAGAAGAATTGGAAGAATCTGCTATCACCTTTTTAGAAAGAATAAGAGAATGGGAAAAATGGGGTGATTTTAATCTGGATCAGATTCAAGATTTAGCTAAAAAAGGGATTTTTATCAGGCTTTATCAATTGCCACTTAAGATGGTCCAGAGATCAAAGGCCAGAGGTCAGAGATTACAAGACCTGCCTGAGGAGGTTGTTCTAAAAGTAGTCCATGTTTCAGGTGGTATTGCTTATTGTGTCGCGATTTCAAAGGAAAAGATAAAGATTCCTTTTAAGGAAATACAACTACCTGAAATGAGCCTTGGAAAGATGAAGGCAAGGTTAAAAGAAGATATGGAGATGACAGAGATAGTCAAAAAGGAGCTTATGGAATATGGAGGCTATAAAGATAGTCTTTTCGAGATAATGGAATCCCTTGAGAAGCAACTTGAGTTTTTTGAAGCCGTAAAAGGGATGGGAGAGGAAGGTCAGTTTTTATACTTAGTGGGCTATGCTCCTTATTACTCAGTCAATAAACTAACTGAAGCTTCTAAAAAAGAAGGGTGGGGAGTGGTAATTGATGACCCTTCAAAAGAAGATCTGGTGCCAACCTTGATCCAAAATCCACGCTGGATATCGATCATAAATCCTGTTCTTCGATTTATAGGAGCCTTTCCTGGTTATGGTGAGCTTGATATTAGCTTATGCTTTCTAACTTTTCTTTCTATCTTCTTTGGCATACTCATCGGTGATCTTGGTTACGGATTAATATATTTTATCTTGACCATCTTTCTCCAAAGAAAGTTTAATCATCAGGTGGCAGATAAATCTATCTTTTATCTTTTTTATCTCCTGAGTAGTTGTGCCATGATTTGGGGGTTACTTACCGCTACATTCTTTGGAACAACTAAAATAATAAGCCCTCTGGTGCCAGCCTTGACTGAAAGTAAGAATGTCCAGCTATTTTGTTTTTACCTCGGGGTAGTTCACTTAACCATAGGCCACCTGTGGCAGGCAACGTTAAAACTTCCAGGGCTTAAGGCCTTAGCTGATATTGGCTGGATTCTCATCTTATGGAGTGGACTTTTCCTGGCAAAGGTATTAATACTTGGTTACTCCTTTCCAGTCTTTGGAGAATGGTTTGCTATCATCGGAGGTTTGTTAATTATCTTCTTTACTAACCCAGAGAAAAATATCCTCAAAGGTATTAGTAATGGGCTGGGTGCTTTTTTGCTCAATGTGGTCAATAGTTTTGTAGATATAGTTTCATACATTCGTCTTTTTGCGGTGGGACTTGCCTCGGTGGCGGTGGCTGATTCCTTTAATAAGATGGCTCTGGATGTAGGATTTAGCAGTCTGACGGCTGGCCTTATTGCTTCTCTTTTAATTTTTGTAGGTCATGGGTTAAATATTGTTGTCGGTCCAATAGCCGTGTTAGTTCATGGAGTACGATTGAATATGCTCGAGTTTGGTAACCACGCGGATATTAAATGGGGTGGCTTTGTTTATAAACCATTTAAGGAATAATCAGGGATTAGCGGCCAAGTGTCAGGGGTTGGGAAGCAGGACTTAGATGGAATTGGGATTTGGAGCTTGGAATAAAAATCTTAAATCCCGAGCTAAGATGCTTATATCCCTAATGAAAAACGAAAATTGGTTGGCGAAAATTTTAGATAGACTACAGCCATTAGGCATTAGACCAAGAACTTTCTTTTATGATCTTGAGTTTATAGTCTATGGTCTATAGTTTTCTTTAACATTTTTTGCAATCTCAATTTATTTGAGTATACTATAGAAAACAGGAGGAAGGTATGAGCACAGACGTATTAATTCAGTTTAAAGATTTAGGGTTAGCCCTGATATTATCTCTTTCGGCTATAGGTTCGGCTCTGGGTACTGGCATTGCAGGTATGGCCGCGGTAGGGGTATGGAAAAAAGCTTTTAGTCAGAATAAACCTGCTTCTTTTATGTTGGTTGCCTTTGTAGGCGCTCCTTTAACCCAGACAATTTACGGAATGATTATCATGAATAAGATGGCTGAGATGGTGATTAAAGGAAGTTATTTCTGGAGCATTGGATTTTGTGGATTTGCCATAGGGTCATCGGCCTTAATGCAGGGAAAAGCAGCCGCAGTGGCCTGCAATGCTATGGGTGAGACCGGCAAAGGTTTTGGTAATTATATTATTGTCTTGGGAATCATTGAAACCGTAGCTCTCTTTGTGATGGCCTTTGCCCTTGGTTTGATAGAAAAACTTGCTGGTTAAGATAATCATATTATGAGTAGTTACCAAAAGAGTAAATAAAAGATGGAGGAGTTTCATTTAACCAAAAGGAAGATTATCATTACTTCTCTTAATTTAATGATCGTAGGAATAATAGTCTCTCTTTTTTTAAAAAGATGGGATAGTGCCTTAGGTTTTTTAATAGGGACTTCACTTAGTATCCTTAATTTTCAAATATTGGCTAAGAGTATCACTAAGTTTTTTAACTTTAAATTTAAGAGAGAAAGAGTCAGTTTGAGGACAAGATTATTTCTAACCATAATGTATCTGGCTAGATATCTCTTAATCTTCTTAGTCCTTTTCGTAACTTTTAAAAGACAAGATATTAACTTTTATACTTGTTTGGCAAGTTTATTCTTTGTAAAGTTTTCGATATTCTGGAATTATTCTCTAATGAAATTAAAATGGTAAGGTCAAGCTTTCATCTTTGTCTATCATTTATCAACTGAATTTTTAAAGTTTGGCTTTAAAGGTAAAGATTTGGATAAAACTTACTTAATAATAATCTTATTTCTAGTTTTAATAGCAAGTTGTACCAGCCAACGAGTAAGCATTAAACGTCAAAATACTGCTTATACTCACTATGCTATGGCTGTTATTCATGAAGAAAAGGGAGAATTAGAAAAAGCTTTATTGGAATACTTAGAAGCAGAAGAATGCGATCCTAACTCTCTTAATACCTTGTTAGGAATCGCTAATATTTATTATGAAAAGAAAGATTACCAAAGAGCCAAAGAGTACCTAAAGAAGATAACTGGTCTTGACCAAGATTCTGTTAAAGCTTTACTGCTCACGGCTAAAATTTACTTAGATCAAAACCAGATAGAGCAATCGGTAGAAGTCTTAAAGAAGATCACGGCGCAAGAAGATAATTTAGAAACTCATCTTATTTTAGGAAAGTTATATTGTTATGAGAAAAAATATCCAGAGGCGATTACTCAGCTTAAAAAAGTAATTCAGCTAGATCCTTCTTTTATCGAAGCCTATATAATCTTAGGAGAGATTTATATTTATTTAAAAGAAGTAGAAGAAGCTATTGAGATCTTTGAAAGGGCTAAATCTTTATCGGGACAAGATTTAAAATTAGATTGTTTATTGCTTGAATTATTTAAATCTCACCATTTAATGGACGAAGCAGCTAAGATTTACGAAAAGAAAATCAACGACCAGCCTAATCATATCTCAATGAGAAAGCTCTTAGCTAAGATTTATTTAAAGAAAGAGAACTTAAAAGCATCTGAGAATCATTTTAATGAGATCTTAAGACAGACCCCTAATGATCTGGAGGTTTTACTTATTTTAGGGAGCATTTATGAGGCAAAAAAAGAATACAACCTGGCGATTGATAAATTTAAAGAGGTTATTAAGTTGGACAAAGATAATCTTTCTGCTTATTTACAATTAGGGTATGTCTATGCCAAGCAAGATAAATATAAAGAAGCTATAGATATCTTATCGGAGATTAAGGATGAATATCAAGATAACTATGAGTTATGTTTTTTTTTAGGTTACCTTTATACTTATCTCAAAAACTACCCAGAAGCAGAGAATTTTTTTAAGAAGACCATCTTAATAAATCCTAGCAGTGAAATGAGTTATTATCAATTAGGAGTAATTTATAACGAAGAAGGAAACTTTGAAAAAGCCATAGAAATGTTTTATAAAACCATAGAGCTTGATAAAACCTTTGCCGATGCCTATAATTACATTGGATATATCTATGCCGAAAGAGGTATTAAGCTCCAAGAGTCCTTAGAATTAATTAAAAAAGCTCTTGAGTTAAGGCCTAATAATGGCTATATTATCGATAGCTTAGGTTGGGTTTATTATAAATTGTCGAAGTATGATCAAGCCTTAGAACAATTAGAAAAAGCTTACCATTTGATCAAGGATGACCCTACTGTCTTAGAACACTTAGGTGATGCCTATCTAAAGAAGAATATGTTTAAAAAAGCTTACCAAGCATATCAAGAGGCAAAAAAATTTGGAAGCAAAAGGGAAGAATTAGGGGAAAAGATTAGCCATTTAGAAAACATTTTAAAAAAAGAGAAAGGAGAAAAAAACAGTGAGTAAGATCTTAAATATTCAGGCTCGAGAAATATTGGATTCTCGAGGAAATCCTACCGTGGAAGTGGATGTAACTTTAGAAACAGGTGTCATAGGAAGAGCGGCGGTTCCTTCTGGCGCTTCCACCGGTAAGCATGAGGCAGTGGAGCTAAGAGATAAAGACAAAAACCGTTACATGGGAAAAGGGGTCTTAAATGCTGTTAAAGCAGCAAATGAAATTATTGCCTTAGAATTAAAAGGAAAAGAAGCTTTAGACCAATGTACCATAGATCAACTGATGATAAAACTTGATGGCACTGAGAATAAGTCTAAGTTAGGGGCTAATGCTATCTTAGGAGTTTCTTTAGCGGTGGCCAAAGCTTCTGCCAATGATCTAAAACTTCCTCTTTATCGTTATTTAGGTGGCGTAAATGCTCATCTCCTTCCGGTGCCTTTGATGAATATCTTAAATGGTGGAAAACATGCTAATAACTTAATTGATATTCAAGAGTTCATGATAGTTCCACTGGGGGCAAAAAGCTTTAGAGAAGCTTTAAGATGGGGGACAGAGGTGTTTCATCATTTAAAGACCGAACTTTTATCAATAGGAGAAATTACTATGGTAGGGGACGAAGGTGGTTTTGCTCCTAATTTAAAATCAAGCGAAGAAGCTTTAAAGATAATTATAAAAGCTATTGAAAGATCTGGATACAAAGCAGGTGAAGATATTTACTTAGCCTTGGATATTGCTGCTAACGAACTCTTATCTGAAGAAGGAGTTTATGATTTTACGGGAGAAGGTGAAAGACGAGATACCCAGGAGATGATTGAATATTATGACTATTTATGCAAGAAATATCCTATCATCTCTCTTGAGGATGGTTTATCAGAAGATGATTGGGAAGGATGGACAAATTTAAATAGTAAGTTGGGGGATAAGGTTCAAGTAGTAGGAGATGACTTATTTGTTACTAATCCTAAAAGACTTTCTGCCGGAATAAGAGTTAAAGCAGCTAATTCCATCTTAATTAAGTTAAATCAAATTGGGACTCTAAGTGAGGCTTTATCTACTATTAATCTATCTAAAAAAGCCAGCTTTTCTTGTATGATTTCTCATCGGAGCGGAGAGACAGAAGATACTTCTATTGCTGATGTTGCCGTAGCCGTTAACGCTGGTCAGATTAAGACAGGTTCTACTTGTCGAACCGATAGAATGGCCAAATATAATCAGCTTCTCCGCATTGAAGAAGAATTAGGAAATAGTGCTATTTATGCCGGGAAGAATGCTTTTAGGAGAGGATAAAATTTTAGCAAGATTTAATTGCCAAATAATTATCTTGCTTATTCTTAATTTTTCTGGTATATTTTTTTAAAGTTTTTAGAAAGGTAAACTACTTTTAAATTTTAAAGTTAGCTATATATAGGAGGGTTTATGCCTAAGGTAAATATTGCCGTTGTAGGTTGTGGGTATTGGGGACCTAATTTAATCCGAAATTTTTATCAAGTAAAAGAAGTAAACAAAATTTTTGCTTGCGATAAAGATCTAAGCCGCCTTACTAAAATGAAAGAGCTTTTTCCTGCCATTAATGTGACTGAAAAATTTGACGAGATTATTAATAACCCAGAGATTGATGCGGTCGTTGTTGCTACTCATGTCTCCTTACATTACGAGTTAGGAGAAAAAGTATTAAAAAGTAAAAAACATCTCTTTGTAGAAAAACCTTTCACTTCTTCAACCCTGCAAGCAAAAAAACTGATAAGTTTAGCTAAAGAAAACAAAAGAGTAGTCATGGTAGGGCATACCTTTGAGTATACTCCAGCGGTCAATAAGATTAAGGAAATTATTAATAGTGGAGAATTAGGAGAGATATATTATGTAGATATGAGTCGTTTAAATTTAGGCTTGTTTCAACGTGATATTAATGTCATTTGGGATTTAGCTCCTCATGACCTTTCCATCTTAATGTATGTTTTAGAAAAACGTCCTATTTCCCTTTCTGCTTTTGGAACCTCTCATGTTATTGAAGGCATTGAAGATGTAGCCATGGTAAGACTTGAATTTTCAGAGAGATTATCAGCTTTCCTCCATCTTAGCTGGTTAGACCCTTGTAAAGTCAGAAGAGCTACCATCGTAGGAAGTAAAAAAATGTTGGTTTATAATGATATTACCCCTTTAGAAAAGATTAGAATTTACGACCGGGGAGTAGATTCTGAGTCTCCTTATGATAGTTTTGGAGAATTTCATCTCTCTTATCGTTATGGTGATATTTATATTCCCATGATTTCCGGGGTAGAGCCATTAAAGATAGAATGTTCTCATTTTGTAGAATGTATCTTAGAAGGAAAGAGACCTAAGACTGATGGTCAAAATGGTTTAAATGTAGTGACTATCTTAGAAGCTACTCAAAAATCAATTAAGAACAATGGGAAAAGCATTGACTTGGACTGGAACTAATTTATAGTTCTAATTTATAGTTAAAGAAAGGAAAAAAGTTATGAAGGTTCAATTTGTTGATTTAAAGACTCAATATTCAGAGATTAAAGAAGAAATCTTACAAGCCATCAATGAAGTTTTAGATAATAATGCTTATATCTTAGGAAAGAGTGTGGCTTCCTTTGAAGAAGGTTTTGCTAATTTTTGCCGGGCTAAATATGCCGTAGCTTTAAATTCTGGAACAGCCGCTCTTCATTTAGCCTTACTTGGTTACAATATTGGACAAGGCGATGAGGTCATCACGGTGCCTAATACTTTTATCGCTACAGCAGAAGGAATCTCTCACGCTGGAGCTAGACCTGTCTTTGTAGATATCAATCCTCAAACTTATAATATGGATCCTGATAAGATTGAAGAAAAGATTACCAGTAAGACTAAAGCTATTATTCCTGTTCATCTTTATGGCCAACCTTGCGATATGGAACCTATTATGGAATTAGCCAAAAGATATAACTTAGTAGTGATCGAAGATGCTTGCCAGGCCCATGGAGCAGAGGATAAAGGACAAAGAGTAGGCTCTATCGGCCAAGCGGCAGCTTTTAGCTTTTATCCTGGAAAAAATTTAGGTGCCTATGGAGAAGGAGGTATGGTTACCACCAATGACGCCGAAGTAGCTACCAAGATAAGGATACTTCGTGACCATGGCTCTTCTCAGAAATACTTCCACCAGTATATTGGTTATAACTATCGGATGGAAGGGATCCAAGGAGCAGTATTAGGGGTAAAACTCAAAAGATTAGATCAATGGACCCAAAGACGTCGCCAAAATGCAGAAACCTACCATCAACTTCTATCTTCTTGTCCAGAAGTAATTACTCCCAAAGAAAAAAATTCTTGCAAACATGTTTACCATCTCTATGTAATTAGAGTGAAAAACAGAGATAAACTCCAGGAATATCTTAAAGAGAATAATATAGAGACAGGTCTTCATTACCCTCTGCCTATCCACCTTCAAAAAGCTTATCAATTTTTAGGCTACCAAGAAGGTAACTTTCCAATCAGTGAAACGGCTTCCAAAGAAATCTTGTCTCTTCCTATGCATCCAGAGCTTACTTATCAGCAAATAGAAAAAGTAGTTAATACTATTAAAGAATTTTTAAGCAAATGAAGAGTCTTAAGATTTGGTTAGGAATATTAATAACTGCTCTTTTTCTCTATCTTATCTTAAGAAAAGCTAATCTTACCCAAGTAGGAAATTCTTTAAAAGAAGCTCAGTATCACTACTTAATTCCTTCGGTCCTGGCGATAATCATCAGCTTTTACTTTAGAGCTATTCGTTGGGTCTATCTTCTTGAGCCCCTAAAAAAGATTAGTGTTAAATCTACCTTTCCTACCATCATGATAAGTTTTATGGTTAATGACATCTTACCTGCTCGAGCAGGAGAATTTGTCCGAGCTTACCTTATTGGAAAAAAAGAAAATATTAGCAAAAGTGCTTCTTTTGCTACTATTGTCATAGAAAGATTATTTGATATTGCTACTCTCTTATTGCTAATGATAACCTTAATTACTTTTTTTTCTTTTCCTCCTTGGATAAAAAAATCGGGGTTTATCTTAATCATCTTTTTTTTCTTTTGCTTGGCAATCCTTTTTTTTATTAACACTTATTTTAGTCTTTATGAAAGACTATTTCATAAGCTCTTCTTCTTTATTTCTTTTCAAAAAAGAGAAAAAATACTCATTAGAATTAAACACTTTACTTTAGGCTTGGCTGTTTTTAAGAGCCCCAAGCTCCTCATTCTTATTTTTCTTTATTCTTTAATAGTCTGGTTCTTAATTAGTGCTTCTGTCTATTTTGGACTCTTAATATTTAACTTAAATCTTCCTTTTTATACTTCTTTCTTTGTTACCGTAGTCATTGCTATAAGTTTAATGCTTCCCTCGGCCCCAGGTTTTATAGGGACTTTCCAATTTGCTTGTGTCAGTTCTTTAGCTTTATTTCAAGTAAATAAAGATACAGCTTTAAGCTTTTCTATCATCCTTCACGCGATCCAATTTTTACCAATAATATTCATAGGTTATTTCTTTATGATTAAAGAAAATCTCTCTTTTAGTTCCTTTAGAAGAGTAGATAAAAATGACAACCAGTAATTTACTTGACCAAAACTTACTCCTTATCATTGATGGCAACCAAGATGATTATATTATTGACACCGTTAATTATTGGGCCAGCCAAGGGTATAAATACAAGGAATTTAACTTAAAAGACCAAGATCGGATCATCCAAACTTTAAAGGAGACTGTCTATAGTAGTATTCTTATCAACTTAAATAATAGACCTAATTTTATTTTTAATTTTATCTCCACCATTAAAAAGATCACTGCCAGTCCAATCATTATTTTAGCCAATAAAGACGAGAAAGATTCTCTCTTTGACCCTTTATATCAAGAAATTTACCTTTTTATAGAAAAACCTTTTAAACCAGCTCTCCTTTTTCTAACCATTAGAAACGCTCACCAAGTTTACCAACTAAAAGAAAAAATAACCACTCTCTTTAATAGTCTGGTAGAATCTAATAAGAAGATTGAAGAAGGAAATAAGCAATTAAGAGAAATTGAAGATAAAATTGACCTTTTGTTATCTTTAAGGTAGAGGTAAGAGGATGATTAAGAGATACTTTAAATTTGAAGAAATGCAGACTAATTACTCAACAGAAATTATGGCTGGAATTACTACCTTTATGACTATGGCTTACATTATTTTTGTTAATCCTGTAATTTTAAGTAATGCCGGAATGCCAGCAGAAGGGGTATTATTTGCCACTTGTCTTTCTTCTGCTTTGGCCACCTTAGTTATGGGTTTATACGCCAATTACCCTTTTGCCTTAGCTCCTGGTATGGGAATTAATGCTTACTTTGTCTGTGTCTGCCAAAGTACGGGTATTAGTTGGGAAGTAGCCTTGGGCTTAGTCTTCTTTTCTGGAATTGGTTTTCTAATCTTAACGGTCACTAAATTAAGATCATTGATGTTAAGAATCGTTCCTGAATCAATTATTTTTGCTACTTCAGTGGGCATTGGTTTATTCATCGCCTTCATTGGTTTGCAGTATGCTAAAATTATTGTCCCTCGGGCTGAAACTTATGTAGCCTTAGGAGACCTTGCTAATAAAGAAGTCTTATTAGCTATCTTTGGTCTTTTTTTAACCTGCGCTCTTATTGTTCGGCAAATAAAGGGAGCTATTTTTTTAGGAATTCTCTTGACCACAGGAGTAGCTATTTGCTTAGGTATTACTCATTTTCCTTTTACCTTGATAGGAATTCCTGACTGGAAAAGTACTTTTCTTAAGCTCGATATCTCTTCGGCTCTTGAATTAGGCCTTTTAAATGTAGTCTTTACCTTTTTATTTGTAAATTTATTTGACAATATTGGAACTTTAGCTGGCGTAGGAACTCAAGGTAATTTCTATAAAGATGGAGATTTACCCCGAAGTGATAAAGCTTTAACTTCAGATGCCACCGGAACTATCATCGGTTCTTTATTAGGAACATCGACGGTCACCACTTATATTGAAAGCGCTTCAGGAGTAGCGGTAGGCGGCCGGACTGGATTTGTTAGTGTTGTAGTAGCTATCTTCTTTTTACTGGCTATCTTCTTTTCTCCTTTAATTGAAATAATACCAAAAGCAGCTACTGCACCTGCTTTAATCTTAGTGGGGAGCTTGATGATGCAAAATGTCTCCAAGATATTTTGGAATGATCCCTCAGAAGGCATTCCAGCTTTTCTCACCATTATCACCATGCCTCTTACTTACAGTATTGCTAATGGACTTGCTATTGGTTTTATATCTTATACCTTGATCAAGCTCTTTAGTGGCGAAGGTAGCTTTGTTCATTGGTTAGTGTATCTACTATCACTCTTATTTATCTTAAAGTTTATCCTTTTAGGTGCTTAAGTTGCCTGATATAGCACTTATTAATGAAAATTTGACATAGAGCAAATTAATTTGAGGGCAAACAAGTTTATCTTTTATTGCTCGGCATTATTTCCTATGTCTAGTTTTCGTTAATAACTACTATAATCTTTAAAGAAGGAAATGGTTACTATGTTAAATCTCGATGGTTTAACCATAGAATGGTTAGGACAGGCCAGCGTTAAGATAAAGAGCGAGAAAATTATCTACATCGATCCTTACCACCTTAAAGACCCAGTAGAAAAAGCAGACTTAATCTTAGTTACTCATAGCCACTATGACCATTATAGTCCCCAGGATATAGCTAAATTAACTAAATCTACTACCTTCGTAGCCATCCCAGAAGATGCTAAAAAAGATCTTTTCTCCCTTATTAATCAAAACAATCTAATTACCGTGGTTCCAAATCAAACCTATAAGATGGGTAATTTAGAGATATTAACTATTCCTTCTTATAACTTAAATAAGCCCTTCCATCCCCTAAAGAATAATTGGGTAGGATATATAATGAGCTTAAATCAAAAGAAGATCTATCATGCCGGAGACACAGATTGCATCCCAGAGATGTCTAAGTTAAAAAATATTACGGTCGCTCTTTTACCAATTGGGGGAACATATACAATGGATAGCCTTGAAGCTGCTAAGGCGGTAAGTATTATCAAACCAGAGATAGCTATTCCTATTCACTATGGTACTATCGTTGGCACTAAAGGAGACGCCCTAAAATTTAAAGAACTTTGTAGTTTGAGGGTAGAAATACTATGATTACCGATGCTCAATTTTAATCTGGTCTCCCCTTTTCAACCTAAAGGCGATCAACCCCAAGCTATATCTGCTCTTATCAAGGGATTACAAAACCATCAAAGATTTCAAACCTTACTGGGGGTTACCGGATCGGGGAAGACCTTCGCTATTGCCCAGATAATTGCTTTCTATAACAAACCAACCTTAATCATCTCTCATAACAAGACTTTAGCTGCTCAGTTATATAATGAATTTAAAAATTTATTTCCTCATAACCAAGTTGAATACTTTGTAAGTTTTTATGATTACTACCAACCCGAAGCTTACCTTCCTCAAACCGATACCTATATTGAAAAAGATAGTTCTATTAATGAAGAAATAGATCGAATGCGCCTTTCAGCTACTTCATCCCTCCTCCAAAGAAACGATGTCATTATTATAGCTTCGGTATCAGCTATCTATAACTTAGGCTCTCCTCAAGACTACTTTGACTCGACCATATTTTTAAAAAAAGGAGAAAGTATCCCCAGAGAAACTTTTCTTCGAAAATTAATTGCTATTCATTACGAAAGATCTGACCTTGAGTTTAGTAGGGGCAAATTTAGAATTCGAGGAGATGTAGTCGACATATTTTCCTCTTATAGCAAAGAAAGCTTAAGAGTAGAATTTTTAGGAGATGAAATTGAATCTCTTAAGATTATTGACCCCGTGGATCAACAACTGATTTCCATAGTAGAAAAATATACTCTTTATCCAGCTAAACACTTTATTACCTCTTCTCAAAAATTAAAAAAAGCTATTATTTCTATTAAAGAAGAACTTGAAGAAAGGGTCAAAGAATTATCTAAGCAAGGAAAATTATTAGAAGCTAAACGATTAGAAGTAAAAACTAACTATGATTTAGAGCTTTTAGCTGAAACTAGCTACTGCCCTGGAATAGAAAATTATTCTCGACATTTAAGCGACCGCTTTCCTGGTGAACGGACATACACTTTACTTGACTATTTTCCTGAGGATTATCTTCTGGTGATCGATGAATCCCATATAACGATACCTCAAATTAAAGGTATGTACGAAGGAGACTATTCTCGAAAAATGTGCTTAGTGGAATATGGTTTTAGGCTTCCTTCTGCTTTAGATAACCGTCCCTTGAAATTTCATGAATTTGAAAATTTAATCAATAAAGTCATCTTCACTAGCGCTACCCCCGGTCCTTATGAGTTGGAAAGATGTCCTTTGATGATTGAGCAGATAAATCGACCCACTGGCCTTTTAGATCCCGAAATAATAGTAAGGCCTACTCAAAACCAAGTTTTAGACTTAATAAAAGAGATTAAAAAAAGAATTGAAAAGAAGGAAAGAGTTTTAGTGATTACCTTGACTAAGAAGATGGCTGAAGACCTGTCATTTTATCTTGATAAAATTAATTTAAAGGTAAGATATCTTCACTGTGAAATTAATACATTAGAAAGAGTCTCTATTTTAAAAGAATTACGTTTAGGTAATTTTGATGTTTTAGTAGGAATAAATTTACTTAGAGAAGGTCTTGATTTACCTGAAGTCTCGTTAATAGCTATCTTAGACGCTGATAAAGAAGGTTTTTTAAGAAGTGAACGTTCTCTTATTCAATTATGCGGCCGAGCAGCCAGGCATATCAATGGCACCGTAATAATGTATGCTAAGACCATTACTTCTTCTATGAAAAAGACTATTGAAGAAACCAAAAGAAGACGTCTGATCCAACAATCTTATAATAAAGAACATCATATCACCCCTACCACCATTTCTAAACCTATTACGGAAACCTTTCCCCAGCTTCTTCCCGATATAAAAAGAGAAAAGACTAAAATAAAATTTCAAGGAGATTTAAAAAAGACCCTTAAGTATTTATACAAAGAGATGTATCAATTAGCTAATCAATTAGAGTTTGAAAAAGCAGCCGAAATAAGGGATGAAATTTATTGCTTAGAAAAAACTGGCAAAGAAGCATCAACTACTATAAAATTATAATTACAGCACTTATTATACGAAAATTTGACATAGAGCAAATTAATTGAGTGCCAACGAGTTTATCTTTTATTACTCGGTATTATTTCCTATGTCTAGTTTTCGTTAATAACTACTATATTCGGCTCTTTCTCATTTTAAATGGACAAACTTTATAGCTTACATCCTAATGATGAATGAACCTTATTTTGTTCAATTTGTTTAAACACAAAAAAGAGGCTGCCTTAAGCAGCCTCTTTTAATCACTTCCGATTTTCTTACTTAAATTAATAATTGTAGTATTGGACACCTTTTAAGTCTTTATGACCACAATCAATCTTGATCTTACCATCGGTAGGATTATACCACCAACCGCCACTATCAGCATAGCTATAATGGACAGCGTCAGTGTTTGCATGAGAGACATCTCTTCTTAATTTTACATCAGGAATATCTTCCATATACTTAGGAATAAAAGCTGGAATAACTACACCCCTCACGGTATAGCTATTCTTATCTAATCGATAGGGATAAACTCCTTCGTTATCCCCATAGTAGATAGCAATAGCTGATTTTAATGCTCCTA
>JAHJRX010000076.1 GCA_018830565.1 bacterium
AAAGGTGCATATTCTTCCATTGGATCACCCTTGGAGGAAGTTTAAAATAAACCCATATAAAAGATCATTTTTATCTAATACAAAATAGGACATTTCTATTTAACGGAAAACAGGACATTTTCATTTTGCTGTTACATTGCTTGACATCTAACTTGACATCCAATTAGAATATAGGGTATAATAAACATTGTTCTCATAGAAGATATTTGTTACAAGTTATAAAATTTCACTTATGGAGCTAAAATAATGCATGAAGTTGGAATTGTCCAAGAACTGATAGAAGAGATAAAATCTCAGGCTAAAAAACAAAATGCCGGCAAGGTAACAAAGGTTAAAGTAAAAACCGGTAAATTAGAAGAGCTAACTTTAGACTCATTCCGTTTCTGGTTTGAGCAGCTGAGCAAAGGAACTGTAGCTGAGGGAGCGGAAATAATGTTGACCGTCACAAATGATGAAGGAGTTTATCTCGAACATGTAGAGATGGAAATAGATGAATAAGGCTGTGAGGATAACAGTTAAAGGGATTGTGCAAGGTGTGGGATTTAGGCCCTATATCTATCGGTTAGCAAAGAGTCTATCACTCAGAGGCTCTGTTTATAATACCTCATCAGGGGTGGTGATAGAAGTAGAAGGTGATAGAAATGCAGTTAAAGGTTTTGTAGAGAAGTTTCCTGTTTCTGCCCCTCCTTTAGCCAAGATAGATAATATTGAGATAGAGACCGCTCAAGTAAAGAAAAGACTCCCGTTTGAAATAATAGATAGTTTGCCGGAAGAAGGAAGATTTGTTCCTGTTTCACCTGATATAAGTATTTGCAGCGACTGCCTATCTGAGATGCTTTCTCCTGCAGATAGAAGATACCAATATCCCTTCATAAACTGCACCAATTGTGGACCAAGGCTTACCATCATCCGGAATATTCCTTATGACCGGGAAAAGACGACGATGTCTAAATTTCAGATGTGTGCGGATTGCCTGGCAGAATATTCAGAACCCTCTAACCGTAGATACCATGCCCAACCTAATGCCTGTTATCAATGCGGACCATCAATTTGCCTGCTAAAAAATAACGGCTCTGAGATAGAATCTAGTGCCTTGATTCAACAAGCAACTATCCTGCTACAGCAGGGCAATATCATTGCCATCAAAGGTATCGGTGGATTTCACCTTGCTTGTGATGCCACCAATGATACGGTAGTTCAAGAATTAAGAAAAAGAAAGGGTAGAGAAGAGGATAAACCCTTGGCTCTTATGTTACTTGACCTGACAACAGTAAAGAGATATTGTGAGGTAAGCGAGGAAGAAGAACGGTTACTAACAGCCTCAAGCAGACCGATAGTGTTACTTAAAAAGCTACCCAATTGTCCAATTTCAACTTATATTGCTCCGAATAATAATTTTCTTGGTATAATGCTGCCATACACGCCCTTGCATTATCTGTTATTTCAGGCAATCAAGCCTAAAATCCTTGCTTTGGTGATGACCAGTGGTAATTTCAGTGATGAACCACTGACCAAGGATAATGATGAGGCTATAAAAAGGCTGGGCAACATTGCCGACTATTTTCTGATGCATAATCGTGATATTCATAGCCGTTGCGATGATTCACTAACCAGTGTCCTTGATTCAAAGGAAACAATAATCAGACGCAGTCGGGGATATGCCGTATCCCCCGCTGGCGGGGGTAAGGGGGTGGAAATAATAATCCGTCGTGCTCGGGGATATGCCCCTTTACCTATTGTTCTGAAATTTAGCTTAGGACAGATCCTTGCTCTCGGCGCAGAACTTAAAAATACCTTTTGCCTGACGAGGGACAATTATGCCTTCATCTCTCAACATATTGGTGACCTGAAGAATTATGAGACGTTGAATTATTATAAGGAAAGTATCGAGCATTTCAAAAGGCTATTTCGGATTGAGCCGGAGATAATTGCTCACGACCTGCATCCTGATTACCTCAGCACTAAATTTGCCATTGAACTCTCAACTCTCAATCCTCAACTCTCAACTCTTGGTATCCAACACCACCACGCTCATATTGTCGCCTGTATGGCTGAAAATGGGATAGATGAGAAAGTAATTGGTCTGGCTATGGATGGAGTTGGATATGGAACTGATGGTAATGTCTGGGGCTGTGAATTTCTGCTAACAGACTATTTTGGCTTTGAGCGGGCAGGACACCTTAAATATATTCCTATGCCGGGTGGGGATAAGGCAACTGAGGAGCCATGGCGCATGGCGGTAAGTTACCTCTATTCAGTATATGGTAAGACACTTCCATCTCGGTTTTTAAAAAGGTGGGGTGAGGAAAAAGTCTCTTTTATGATAAAGATGCTCAAGCAGGGGATAAATTCACCTCTGACCTCAAGTGCCGGCCGATTATTTGATGCAGTAGCTGGTATTCTCGGCATAAGGAATAAGGTTAATTATGAGGCTCAGGCGGCTATTGAGCTAGAAATGGTTGCCGATGAACATGAAATTAGCAGGTATGAGTTTGATGTTTGTGATAAGGAAAGCACCTTGGTCATAGATCCAACAAAAGCCATCCTTGGTATTGTCCGGGATATGGACCTTGGCCTAAACTCATCCATTATCTCCGCCAGATTTCATAATACGGTGATAGAATTTGCCTTGGAAACCTGCCGCCGGGTCAGAAGTAAAACTGGGATAAATAAAGTAGCTTTATCAGGCGGCGTTTTCCAAAACCGCTATTTATTAGAAAGGATAAAACCACGGCTTGAGAAAGAGGAGTTTGTGGTCATTTTACATTCAAAGGTGCCGTCAAATGATGGTGGAATTTCATTAGGTCAGGCGGTTATTGCTGACAGAACGAGGTAATTTCAATGTGTCTTGGTATTCCAACAAAAATAGTTAAAATAAACGGTTCTATAGCAGAGGTGGAGATAGGTGGAATTAGACGGAAAGTCTCCCTTGACTTAATTGAAGAGGCCCAGGTAGGGAATTATGTCATTTTACATGCTGGGTTTGCTATTGCGAAGTTTGATGAGGAGGAGGCAGAGGAGACATTGAGGCTTTTAGAGGAGATTGGGATATGAGGTATTTAGATGAATTTCAGAACCCAAAGATTGCCCAGGGTCTAATCAAGGCAATTGAAGGGCTGGTGGATAGAAAGATTGCTTTAATGGAGGTTTGTGGTACCCATACCGTTGCTATTTTTAAACATGGACTACGCCGGCTTTTTCCAACATCTCTCAAACTCCTCTCTGGACCTGGCTGTCCGGTATGCGTTACTCCAACCCAGAACATAGATGCAGCTATTTGGCTTTCAAGGCAGAAGGAGGTGGTGCTAACTACCTTTGGTGATATGATGAGAGTACCAGGGGCAACGGGTTCTCTTGAAAAGCAACGGGCAGAGGGTGCAGATATTCGGGTTGTTTATTCAGTTCTGGATGCCCTGGAGCTGGCCAAGACTAACCCGGCAAAGAAGGTAGTATTTCTGGGGGTAGGATTTGAAACCACCTCACCGAGTATTGCTTCTGCCATATACACAGCCAACCATGAAGTAATTAATAACTTTTGGGTTTATGTTTGTCACAAGTTGGTTCCTCCAGCAATGCGAGCCTTGCTTGAATCTGGAGAGGCAAGGATAGACGGCTTTATCTGTCCGGGACATGTTAGCACCATCATTGGCTCATTACCTTATGAATTTATTGCCGGGGAGTTTGGTGTGCCTTGTGTTATCTCTGGCTTTGAACCTTTAGATATTCTTCAGTCCGTTTATATGCTGCTAAATCAGATTAAAGAAAAAAGGGCAGAGGTGCAAGTTCAATACTCACGCTGCGTTAAGCCCGAGGGGAATGAAAAGGCATTATCTAAGTTTAATGAGGTATTTGAGCCGGCAGATTCAAATTGGCGTGGAATTGGCGTGATACCAGGATCAGGGTTAAGAATAAGGCAGGAGTATAGTCGATATGATGCCTCCTTACACTTTGAGGTGCCTACCCATCAGGTGACTGAAGAGAAATCTGGTTGTATTTGTGGTGAGATACTTCGCGGGATAGCCACCCCCCTTGTTTGCCCGCTCTTTGGGAAAGCTTGTACTCCAGAGGAACCAGTTGGAGCTTGCATGGTTTCATCAGAAGGCACTTGTGCCGCCTATTATAAGGATGGAGGCATAATAGAATGAATCCAGAGAAAATTCTTCTTGCCCATGGTTCTGGTGGAAAGATTACCCATCGCTTAATTCGAGAGGTATTTCTGGAGGCATTCAGAAATGAGTTACTTGAGAAATTAACCGATAGTGCTGTATTTCATGTTGATCAAGGAAAATTAGCTTACACCACAGATGCCTATGTAGTTGACCCCATATTTTTTCCAGGTGGGGATATTGGCAGGCTTGCGGTCTGTGGGACAGTAAATGACTTAGCCATGAGCGGGGCCAAACCACTCTATCTGTCAGCAGGCTTTATTATCGAAGAAGGGTTTGGGTTAGCCGAGTTAAAGATCATATTAAGGTCTATGAGAGAGGCGGCGGATGAGGCGGGAGTCAAAATTATTTGCGGCGATACAAAGGTTGTTCCCAAAGGCTCGGCAGACAAGATATTTATTACTACCTCCGGTCTTGGTTTAATTCCGGCTGGGATAGAGATTTCACCCCAGCAAATCATGGTAGGAGATAACGTTATCATCAGCGGGACAATCGGAGAGCACGGAATAGCCATATTAAGCCAGCGTGAGGGGCTTAAGTTTAGCTCAAATATATCCTCAGATGTAGCCCCATTAAATCATCTGGTGGCGTCAATGTTAGATGTGGCCGGGAATGGAATTCATGTCCTTCGTGACCCAACCAGAGGTGGAGTAACTACTACCTTAAATGAGTTTGTCCAAGGGGCAGCGTTTGGAATAAAAATCTATGAGGATAAAATTCCAATAATTGATGGCGTCCAGGGGGCCTGTGAATTGCTTGGCCTTGACTCACTCTATGTTGCTAATGAAGGGAAATTAGTGGCTGTTGTCTCCCGTGACTTTGTTCAAGCTGTCCTTTCATCCATTCAAAGAAATAGTTTGGGGGTAAATGCCCGGGTCATAGGAGAGGTGGTAGAGGAACCTAAAGGTATTGTTTCTTTAGTTACTCGTATTGGCGGGACAAGGATAGTGGGTATGCTAACTGGAGAGCAACTACCAAGGATATGTTGAACTTACTTGTTCCATTTAATTTGCTCTAGGTCAAATTTTCATTAATAAGCGCTATAATCAATTAACATGATCTTTTAATTTTAAAGATTTAGAAAGAATATCAAGGATGGAAGATAAATCTCGTTTAGATGCCTTAGAAGAAATGGGAAAAAAACTACATCTGATGGAAGAAAACATTCATAAAGATGAAATGTCTGTTTTAGAATCCATAGAAGAACAATTAAGATACTTAGAATCTTCCTTAGAAAAAATTAGTTCAGAACATGACCATAGCTTAGATGGTAAAATAAAATTAGAATTTGCAGATGAAAAGACTGAAGCTTATATTACTATTACTGCCCCTAAAATTGGAGGAAAAAAAGTTAATTTTGATGATGTGATGGAGTTATTACTTCAAGAAAAGATTAAAGATATTGACGAAGAAGTAATTATAAAAGTTTTAAAAGCTCATACTTTTGATAAGAGATTCTTAATTGCCAAGGGAATTCCTTCAAAATATACCGGAAGAGATGCTTGTTTTGCTTATCAATGCCTAACTGAGGATGTAGCTATTTCTGAAGAGGTATTACCAGGCCAACTTATTTTTTACAAAACTTTACCTACTTATGGGGAAGGAGGTATATCAGTCACGGGAGAAAAAATTCCACCTTGTCCAGGTAAAGATATTAAAGTCATTCCTGGAAATAAGGTGGTTATTTCTGAAAACAAGACGAGAGGATATGCCTTAGAGAGAGGCCATGTTTTTTGGGAAGGAGATATTGTTTCTGTAGAAAAGATTAAAGAAGTAAAAGGAGATGTTGATTCTATTTTAGGTAATATTAATTTTAAAGGAAGAGTCCATATTTATGGTTCGGTAAGCGATGGCATTACTATTAAAACTACGGGAGATCTAATTGTAGATGGAAAAGTAGAGGAGGCTAATTTAGAGGCAGACGGAAATATTAAGATAGGTCAATCTATGGTAGGCGGAGGCACCTCTAAGACCATTAAAGCTAAAGGGAATATCATTGCTGATAGCTTAGAGAAGGTAATCTTAATGGCCGGAAAGAATTTAATTATTAATAAAAATATTGTCAATAGCGATATTACTGCTTCAAAAGTAATAGTTGTGGAAAGTGGTTCTTTCTTAAGAGGTGGAAAGGTAGTTGCCCAAGAAATAGATGTACCTAATATTGGCCTCGAATCTAAAGAAAAAAAAGGAAAGATCGAGACCATCTTAAATATTCAAAATAAAGTTTCCGTAAGGGAGAAGATTTATCCTTCTGTCAAGCTATCCCTTGGTAATATTAACTACCCTCTTTCTGAAGAAAAAGAAAGAGTAACCATGGTTATTCAAGAAGGCAAAGTAGAGATTATTGATTATGAACAAATTCCTCCTCTGGAAGAACCTATTCAATTTGAAGAACCAAAAGAAATAGTTTCTACCCTGACTCCTTTTGTTATTTTAGAAACTACCTCATTATTAGAAGCTAAAGAAGAAGCTGCCGAATTTTTGGGTCTGGAAAGAAATAAATTAGAAATTCAAGAAATTTCAAAAACTTTAAATGAAGAAGGTGAAACTACTTATAAGTTGAGGATCTTTTCAAAAGATGCCACTCCGCCTTATCCTTGGGAAGAAGAGATTGAAGTAGAGCCGGTGGATGGACGTTTTAGAATTATTCCGGCCAGCGAAGGATTATACTTAACTGTTTATCCTCCGGAAGGAAAAGGAAAAAGAACAGCAGAAGAAGAAGTATTGAAAGAGATCGAAGAAAAAGAATATGATGAAGTCAATCTTCAATTAGTAAAGGAGACTGTCAATAGGGCTAAAGGTGCTTCTGTGATCATTGGACCTAAACAACATAATGAAATGGATGGTTCGGTAAATGTAAATGTAACCGAAGACTTTTCTAAGGCAGCTATTACTTTTATTCCCCCTAAAAAAGGAGGAAACCCGGTTGAATTTAAAGACGTGATTAAGGCTTTAAAGAAAAAAGGAGTAGTAGAGCTAATAAATGAAAAACTTATTAAAGATACTATTCGGGAAAATAAATTTGATACCCCTTCTTTAATGGTAGCTGAACAAATTCTAGCTCAAGCGGGACCTAATGCAGAAATAGAAATCTTAATTAAGACTGATACTTCTAAAATTGTCCTGGCTGAGGATGATCGCGGTCGAGTAGATTTTAGGGAAAGAAGTAATATCACCAATGTGACCAAAGGCCAAATTTTAGCCATAAAGAGACCACTAGAAAATCCTGGAACAGCTGGAAAAAAGATTAATGGGGAAATAATTCCACCACCTCCTCCTTTGGAAATGAATTTATCGCTAGGGAAAAATACAGAAATATCTGAAGATGGATTAAAGTTGCATTCAATTATTGATGGTCAAGCTATTTATATTAATGAAAAGATTAATGTGGAACCTGTTTTTGAAGTTAAGGGAGATGTAAATATGGTTACCGGTAATATTGATTTTTTAGGTACCGTGGTGGTAAATGGTAATATCTTAGATGGTTTTAAAGTAAAAGCAGAAGGGGATATTCAAGTAAAAGAAGTAGTCGAGGGCGCTATTCTTTTTGCTGGAGCTAACATAAATATTGGCGGAGGAGTTTTAGGTAAGAATAAAGCTACTCTTTTTGCCGAAGGGGATATTGTAGCTAAATATGCTGAAAGCGCTCATCTTGTGGCTAAAGGAAATATAAAAATAAGTGAGTTTGTTCTCCATAGTTTCTTAGAGGCAGGAAAAATTATTACCGTTACTGAAGGAAAAAGAGGATCCATTATGGGCGGGAAAATTAGAGCCACAGAATGTGTTAATGCGCGGGAAATTGGCAGTCCTATGTCTACCAAAACTATTATTGAAGTAGGAGTTAAACCTCAGGTAAGAGAGCAATTGATTAATATAGAAAAGCTTTCTCAAGAGGATAATAAAAAATTTGAACGAATAAGATTAGATATTATTACCTTAAAGAATTGGCAAAAAGAAAACGGCAACTTATCTCCAGAAAAAGAGCAGCTCTTAACTAAACTCATTAAACTACAAAATTTGCTAATTATGAAACTACGTTCCTATTCAGAAAGAAAAGAGCTATTAGAGGCTCAAATTGCTCGTGCTGATAAAGGAAATATTAACATTATTGGTACTGTATATCCGGGAACAACTATGATTATTAGGGGAGCAGCTAAAGAGGTTAAAGAAGTTTCAAAAGCAGCTACTTTTTTCTTTGAAAATAATGAAGTTCATACCAAGGCTTACCAAGGATCTTAAAAGGTATTTAGCTATCAGCTTTACCGATAGACACGGCCTATTTTTTAAGCAAGCTATTAAAAACTTCACTTAACTTTTTAGTTAAGTTATTTCTTTCATATTGAAGAACTTTTTCTTTAACTAGATCAAAAGAAAGGTTTTTATTTTGATAATCTAAGTAGATCTTGTAAATAACCTCCTTAATTTCTTCTATGTCATCAGGAGAAGCAATTATTCCTGCTTTGGTCTCTTCTAATATTTTGTAGGTAGCTCCAAGTTCTTTTGAAATTAAAGCCAAAATAGGCTTACCAGTTCCTAAGTATTCGTATAATTTAGCCGGAACCCAATCCTTACTTAAAAGTCCTCGATGATGGATAAGTAACAAGACATCAGCGTTAACTAAATGTTGCATACATTCTTGATGGGACAGAAACTGATAAATCTTCAATACTTTTTCTAAACCTAACTTTTTAATTAAATTAGACACCTCCAGTTCCTCTCTAATATAAACAGCAAAGATTACCTCTATCTTATCTTCTAACAGCGGATGCTCATCTAATAATTTACGAAGAGCTTTAAAAAAGTAAATGGGATTATAGCGGACGCTTTCTTGATCATTAAAACTTATACACATCGTTCCCGTATAAGCTATGACAAGTTTTTCCTTGGGTTGTTCTTTTAAGTTTTGAAAGTCTTCTTGATCAAAACCATTAGTGATGACTATAAATTTGTCTGAAGATATTTCAGGGTAAATCTTCATAAAATCTTCTTTCATTGGTTCGGTATTACAGACAATTTTATCAGCATATCTTAAGATCCTTTTTTCTAAGCCTTCTTCTATTTTTCTTCGAAGGTTTGTAGCTGGATTAAACCAAACTTCCCTCGTCCAAGGGTCTCGAAAGTCTATCACCCAAGGTTTCTTAGTTAAATATTTTAATAAGTATCCAATCAGATGAATACTATGAGGTGGAGAAGTAGAAAAGATAACCTCGATCTTTTCTTTTCTAATGATTTGCCAACCTTTATATAGGGCAAAAGGCAGCCATCCCACTTCATGGTCAGGAAGATCTAAAAAAGTTCTTAAGTATTTAAAGAAGATATTTTTTTTAGTTTGACTTAGTTTTTCTGGAAATTCTGTGGAAACTTTTTTAGCGGTCTTAAAGAAGATCTTCTTTAAAAATAAAGTAGGTTCTAAAATAAACGTTCGATAAACTAAAACTTCTGGTGGAATATCTTTTAATAATAAAGGATCTTTTGGTTTGTAAAATTCCTCCCGGCTAGGAGAGTCTTTTTTAATCTTCTTCTCTTTGACCGTTAAAACCGTGGGCATATAGTCATGAGAAGGAAGATATTTGACAAACTTTAAAGCTCTTTGGCAGCCCATACCACCATAAGGAGGAAAGTAACAAGCAATCATTAAGACTTTTTTCAAGATAGTTAAACTCCACTTTTTCTTACTAAGATTTTAATCGGGGTTCCTAAAGACCCTAACTCTTTACGGATTTGAGAGACTAAATATTTTCGGTAGCTATCGGTGACCATTTCAGGATGATTGACAAAGAATAAAAAAGAAGGAGGTTTGCTTTTAAGTTGAGTGGTATAGTATATCTTTAAACTCTTGCCTTTTTTAATCGGAGGTTGATACTTAAAAAAGACCTTGGAAACTATCCGATTTAGATTTCCCGTAGAAATCCAACGATCGTATTCATTAAAGACTTTCTTAGTTAAATCAAAGATTTCCAAAAGACCCTTTCCTGTAAAAGCAGAGATAAAAGCGATAGGAAGATAATCTCCAAATGAGATATTTCTTCTTAGATAATCCTGATAAGCAATCATCTTTGGCTCATCTAAGTCCACTAAATCACATTTATTGACTAAGATAATTCCTCCGCATCCATATTTTTCCATCAAGGTTAAGATCTTTTTATCTTGATCTGTTAAGCCGGCAGTGATATCTATTATTAATAAGACGACATCTGCTTTTTTGACACTTTCTATAGCTTTGGTAGAGCTATATTTCTCGACGGTTAAAATAATATTTCTCTTTTTTCTAATCCCGGCAGTGTCTATAAAATTAAAATACTCTTTATTTCTCTCTACGCATACCTCTATAGAATCTCGAGTAGTTCCAGGCTCTTGATCAACAATAACTCTTTCTTCTCCTAAGATCTTATTAAACAACGAAGACTTTCCCACGTTAGGACGACCTACAATCGCGATATTTATTAGTTCTTTTTTTGGATCTTCTTTTTGGGAAGGGATGTTTTTAATGACCTTATCCAAGAGTTGATCAATATTTAATCCATGCAAGGAAGAGATCGGGATAGGTTCATTTAAAGCTAATTGATAAACTTGGAGAAAATGTTCATGCTGATGAAGATTAGCATAATTACTGTCTATCTTATTAACCACTAATAAGTATGGTTTTTTACTCTTGCGAATCTTTTCAGCAATATTTTTATCAGTTTCATCTAAGCTATTTCTTCCATCTAAGACGAATATAATTAAATTAGCTTCGGCAATAGCTACTTCTACCTGTCTTCTTATTAGGGAAAGCATTCGTTCCTTACTTAAAAGGTCTAAACCTCCCGTATCTATTAAAGTAAACTCCTTTCCTTGCCAATTTACTTCAAAATACTTTCGATCCCTGGTTACTCCAGGAAGATTATCTACAATGGCTACACTTTTGCCTACCAATCTATTAACTAAGGTAGATTTACCGACATTAGGTTTGCCAACTACGGTTACTATCGGCTTCTTCAAGCTTTTCTCTTTATTTCTTTGGCGTGATTAAACATTTTACTTCCCTTGATAAGATAGTCAATAGTAGAACTAATTGCAATTAAGATCATAAGAAGAGCTATCCAGTAAGCCCATTTAATGGATAATAAATATAAAAATATAGTCAGCATTTGCAAGATGGTGGTTAATTTTCCTAAATAAGAAGGTGGAATAACAATCTTATCTCCACTAAAGCAATCTGTCAATAAATAAAGGAGCCCCCAACCTAAGCTTATAATTACATCTCGGCTTACTACTAAGACAGAGATCCAGAAAGGAATCCTTAAATCTCCAAAAAAGGATAGAAAGAGAAAAGAAGTAACGATCAAAAGTTTGTCAGCTAAGGGGTCAATAAAGCTTCCTAATTTAGTAATCTTTCCAAAAAATCGAGCTATAAATCCATCTAAAGCGTCGGTAATAGCCGAAAAACAAAAGATACCTAAAGCTATATTTTTATATCCATAAATTAAAGAAATGACCAAGGCAGGAATTAAAAAAATACGTAAAACTGTTATCTTATTAGGAGTATTAATCATCTACTACTCTTCCTTCTAATGACCATCTTAAAGGTGTTTATTTTTCCATGCAATCTATCTTATATTAAAAGTATTAATCATCTACTACTTTTCCTTCTAATGTTCGCATATTACAATTAGTAATCTTAACCTTAATTAATCGGCCAATTAAACTTTTCTCTCCATTAAATAAGACCATCTTAAAAGTGTTTGTTTTTCCACACAATCTATCTTTATATTTAGAACTTTCTCCTTCTACTAATACTTCTTGGATCCTACCTAAATATTCTTCATTCTTCTTTTTAGAGATTTCATTTTGGAAAGCAATAAGCATTTGAAGCCTCTTTAAAACTTCTTCTTCCACTTGATCTTTCATTTTATAAGCAGGTGTATTTTTACGAGGCGAAAATTTAAAAGTGAAAGCTTTGTCAAATTTTACCTTTCTTGCTAAATTTAAAGTATCCTCAAAATCTTTTTTAGTTTCTCCAGGAAAGCCTACCATAAAATCAGTAGTAATGCTAATATTTTCTACTTTTTTTCTTAATTTATCTACCAAATGTAAATATTTCTCAGCCGTATATCCTCTCTTCATTAAATCTAAGATCTTATCTGAACCCGATTGAACAGGAAGATGAATATGCTTACATATCTTTGGCAGGCTAACTAAACAATCTAAAAGATCATCACTTACATCTTTAGGGTGGGAGGTGATAAAGCGAACCCGCTTTATACCTTCGATAGAATTAAGTTTCCTTAAAAGAGCAGAAAAAGATATTGTCTTATTATTTAGATCCCTACCATAAGAGTTTACATTTTGACCTACCAGAGTTATTTCTTGACATCCTTGTTGGCTTAAATCTTCTGCTTCTTTGACAATTTCTTCTAAATTTCTACTTCTACTTTTTCCTCTAAGGAAAGGAACAACGCAATATGAGCAGAAGTTATCACAACCAAAAATAATGGGAAGATAAGCAAAAATTTTATCCTTTCTATAAGGATTAATCTTTTCTAAAGAATTTTTAAAATTTCCTAAACAAGTAATATTAGTTTCGCCCTCTTTAACTTGCTTGATAATAGTAGGTAATTTATCAATATTACTAGAATTTACTATAAAGTCCAAAAAGTTATATTTTTCAAAGAGGGTTTTTCTGTAATGTTGAGCCATACACCCACAAATACCAATGATTAAGTCTTTCTTTTCTTGTTTTAACTTCTTCAACCAACCTAATTTACTAAAAACCTTCTCTTCGGCATGAGCCCTAATACTACAAGTATTAAGAATAATTAAGTCTGCTTTAGTTTCGGTTTCTACTTCTTGATAGCCTATTCTCATTGCTCTTTCTAATATTACCTGAGAATCATAAATATTCATTTGACAGCCAAAGGTCTGGATAAAGACTTTGGGGGCAAAAAATTCGTAACTCTTTTTAGATTCTTGGTTTGGCATTTTTGTTTTTCCTCAAGAAATAAAAAATTAAAGGGGGCAAAAAATCCCGCATTCAATCAGGAAGTACAACACTTAGAATAACTTGTGATATTCTGAGTGTTATGAAAATTTCTTTTTATTCTATAGGTAATTTAAGACAATATGCCCCTTTGTCAATTAGTTAATGAAGACTAATTTACTATTTAAGGAAAGGAAAGGGACAAAGTGGCAAAAATTTTTACTTTTAACTGGCTGATAAAATCTTTAAGGGAGGTAATTCAAACTTTTTAAGGAAAGCAAACAGAAAAAAATTCAAATTATAGTATAGAGGATATAGGGTTGGGAGCTTTTTCTGTCTTTCTCACTCAATCTCCATCGTTTCTTGCCCATCAGAGGACGATGGAAGAATTAAGTGGAAAAAGTAATGCTCAAACCTTATTTGAGATTAAGCAAATTCCCACAGACAATCATATACGAGACATACTTGATTCTGTGGAGCATGAAATTATCTTTCCTGTGTTTGATCAAGTGATTGAGAATTTACACCAATCAGGATGTAAAATCTTATAATTAGAATTGCTGAACTCTTTTATGCTTTGTTCTTTAATTTATCTATCTGCTCTTCTTTGTCTTTAACTTTTTCTTCTATTTTTTTAATCTCTTCTACTAATTCATTTATTTTATTGTCATTATTTATCTCTTCTTGTTTGTCCTCAATCTTTAAATGATAAAATCTTCCTCCTATTTCATTAAAACAATTATTAATCTTTCTATTTAAGTTTATAATCTCCACCTTTATCTTGCCTATTTTTGCTAATTCACTTGATTTTTCTGCAACTATCGAAGTTCCTTCTTTTAACACTTCTACTCCATCGGCTAAGCACTTTTTTACTTTCTCCCATAAAGTCACCATAATAATACACCTCCCTATCTTGAAACTCAAGAAATTTACTATCAAGTTTAAGTATACTCTGAGAGCGATACCTTGTCAAGACCTTTTCCTCAGCTTTGCAGCCATTCTAATTATGAAAATTTCTTTTCATTCTATAGGTAATTTAAGACAATATGCCCCTTTGTCAATTAGTTAATGAATGCGTTGAAGGGATTAGAAGAGAGGCATAAGATTTTACAAAACAGATTCTAGTCCAGTGCCAAAAACAAGATACTTATCATTCCAATCAGGTAAGGAATAAATAAACAAGTAAGCGATTTAAATCCCCCTTAATCCCCCTTTATCAAAGGGGGATTAAGGGGGATTCCATCTGCTGCTTTCAACCTCCTGTAAGCTGCTTTTCAACCTCCTGTAACAGCAAAATGAAAATGTCCTGTTTTCCGTTAAATAGAAATGTCCTATTTTGTATTAGATAAAAATG
>JAHJRX010000077.1 GCA_018830565.1 bacterium
ACTGCTTAACGAAAAGCAGGACATTTTGGGAAAGATAAGGGATTTTGAACAAAAAGGAAATAATTGGCTCGAACCGATGAAAGAAATGATTTTAGCCAGTAGCCAAGCCAAAATTCTTTTGTCGCAAAGCGACAATCAAGGAATCCGAGCATTTCTAAAAAATATCGGCTCGAACTTCATTTTGAAAGATAAAAAATTCCAATTTGCACCTAAAATCGGCTGGCGAGCCCTCGCAGAGGGCGAGCCAATTGCTTCATTTCCTAACTGGCGGAGAGGGTGGGATTCGAACCCACGTGAGAGTGATTAGCCCCCAAGCCGCTTTCGAGACGGCCCCGTTACGACCACTTCGGTACCTCTCCTATTGAGTTCTCTTTTTAAAGGGTAAAATGTTCTCCTAAGTAAATTTCCCTTGCTTTAGGGTTGTTGACCAGCTCCGAGGAGGAGCCAGAGATTAAGACTTTACCTTCATGCATAATATAAGCTTGATCTGTGATTTGGAGAGTTTCTCTGACGCTATGGTCAGTAATTAAGATACCTAAACCTTTATTCTTTAAATTTATAATTATCTGTTGAATATCAAAGACAGCAATAGGATCAACGCCTAAAAAAGGTTCATCTAAAAGGATAAAACAAGGAGAGGTCACAAAAAGCCTGGCTATTTCTGTTCTTCTTCTTTCTCCCCCTGATAAAGTATAAGCTTTTTGCTTGGAGAGATGCTCAATCTTAAATTCTTTTAAAACTTGGTTTAACTTGTCCATTCTTTTCTGGCGAGGAAGATGAAGCATTTCTAAGATAGAAAGAATATTTTCTTCTACCGTTAATCCTTGAAATATAGAAGGTTCTTGAGGAAGGTAGCCTACACCCAAGCGAGCTCTTTTATACATAGGAAATTTAGTAATATCTAAGTCATTAATCTTTACCTGTCCGTGATCAGATGAAATTAGCCCAACCATGATATAAAAAGTAGTTGTTTTTCCAGCTCCATTAGGACCTAAAAGTCCCACTATTTCTCCTTGTTCTACTTTAATGCTGACTTTATTGACTACTTTCCGCCCGTGGTAAGTCTTAGATATATCTTCAACCATTAAAATATTATTCTTCATTTTTTAGTCTTTTCCTCTAAATAGACCGTAGATTTAACTTTTCCATAAACTTCTACTTTATCTTCATTAAGATAAAAAACAATCTTTTCTCCAGAAAAAGTATTCTTTTCTTGAAATAGCTGGGGGGATCCAGTTAAAATAGCCTTTTTTTCTTTTTCAAAAAAATGTAACTTTTCGCCCGTGGCTCTGGTATCTTCTTTTTTTACCTTAACTTTTCCGATAGCTATAAATAAATAATCTTTAAAGTACTTTTCCATCTTCTGAGAAGTTATCTCTAATTTATCTTTTTCTGAAATTAAGACAGGATTTCCAGTGACCAAAGCGTAATCTTTTTCTTTATCATATTCAAAGTAACTTCCTGTAAGATTCACTTGTTCTTCTTGATTTAAAATCTTAATGTCTTCATAGCCAATAATCTTTTTAAGATCATTAAAATTACCCCATATTTCCATCTTATTAGCCAGAAAATGATCTGCTCCTCTAATGACCACGACCTTTTCAGTTAAAGTAGTAATCTCCTTTTTATTATCCCAGATAGCTTGTTCAGAAGTGATAATAATAGGAACTGTCTCTTTTTTAGTCTTTTCAGATTTTTTTTCTGCTTTTAAAGGAAAAGAAAAAAATAAGGTTAAAGATAAGATGATCAAGAGAAGAAAATTTTTAGTCATTTTCTATAACCACCCTTACATTTCCTAAAATTTCAGTTATTTCTCCAGCCGGCCATAATTTTAATCCATTTCCGGTAATTGTAATCTTATCTTGGATGATCTTAATAGGAGAACTATTATAAATTAACTTTTTTTGACTATCCCAATTTAAGAGATCTGTTTGTAGGTTTAGGTTTTTACTTGAAGTAACTACTGTTTTTCCCAATAAAGTAAAGTTTTTAGTAACCAGGTTAATGCTACCTTGATTAGCTTTGATGGTATAAAAATTACCATCTTCTATGAAGAATTTAACCTTGACCTCTTTTAATTGAGCCTCTTCTTTAAAGACTTGAGCCAAAGCTGCCTTTATTTCCCATATCTTTTTTTCTTTATAGGTCTCCGTTAAGAGAAATCCATTAATACTAACTACAGGTAAAAGATCCTTTTTTAAATATTTTTCTTGGTCTTTATCAAAAAATATAAAAGCCCAGAAAAAGGTAATTACTAATAGAGTAACGATAATAATAAAAACTTTGCCCATCACTATTTATATATTTTAAACCACACCAGCTTTAAGCAAATCGTGAAGATGAATAACGCCAATTACTTTTTTAGATTGATCCACAATAATTAATGAAGTAATGGAGTGTTTTTCCATGATGGCTACTGCCTTAGCGGCTAAGTCTTCTTTTAAAATGGTTTTAGGATTTTTAACCATTACTTCAGCAGCCTGAAGAGGCCAAATATTTTGAGTCTTTTCTAAAAGTCGTCTTAAATCTCCATCGGTAATAATGCCTACTAAACTTTCTTTTTGATCGACTACACAAGTAAAGCCTAATTTCTTAAAAGACATCTCTAATAAAGTGTCTTTCATCAAAGTAGTGGTAAAGACTTTAGGAACATCTTGATAAATATGCATTAAATCAGCTATCTTAAAGAAAAGTTTTCTACCTAAACTTCCTCCCGGATGAAGCAAAGCAAAGTCTTTTTCTTTGAAATTTTTCTTTTCTAAGAGGGTAATGGCTAAAGCATCTCCTAAGGCTAAGGTAGCCGTAGAGCTTGCCGTAGGAGCAAGATTTAAAGAGCAAGCTTCTTTTTCTACACCAACATCTAAGACCATATCGCTACTTTTAGCTAAAGTAGAATGAGGTTGACTAGTTATGCCGATAAGTTTTACTCCTAACCTTTTCAGAAAAGGAATAATCTCTATAATTTCTTTAGCTTCTCCACTATTAGAGATCGCTAAAACAACATCTTTTTTTTCAATAATTCCTAAATCACCATGCAAGCCCTCAGCAGAGTGAAGAAAGAAGGAAGGAGTTCCAGTACTGGTTAAAGTAGCCGCCATCTTTTTGCCAATAATTCCAGATTTACCTACCCCGGTAATAATAATCTTTCCTTTACAAAGAAACATCACTTCTACGGCTTCTAAAAAATTTTGGCTAAGCTTTTTTCTTAAATTAAGAATGGCTTCTGCTTCTATCTTTAAGACTTTTTTAGCTACTTTAAGAGACAAAGTAACACCTCTTTTCATAGAAAGCGTTCAGCCATCAAGTATCGTAGTCAACGTAATAACTGAATGTTGATAGCTATTATCTGGCTGATATAGCACTTATTAATGAAAATTTGACCTAGAGCAAATTAATTTGAGGGCAAACAAGTTTATCTTTTATTGCTCGGTATTATTTCCTATGTCCGGTTTTCGTTAATAACTACTATATCTGAACGTTATTTCTTATATTTGAATTAAGATATGAGCAAATAAGGGTTCACTCATTAGCCCTGTTTTGTCTGCTGTCTTCCAAAAATCTAATATTCCTGGAGAATGACTATAATACCTTTCTATAAAAGAGATGGCTTTAAAGACATCCTCATCACAAAACTTGTCTGCCCATAAAGCCATACAATAAAAGCGCATCAGAGCGTATAAGATTAAGACGATCTGGTAACCCTTAATAATTCCATGTTTAATTACAATTTCTTTTCCAAAGATCTTATAGAGAAAGAAGTTTTTAAAGATATGGTTTATCTCGTTAAGATGAGGGAGATAATCATTTCGATAATTACGGCTATACTTAATAGCTTGCCTGGAGTTAAATTTACTTAAATCTTCTTCTAAATCAAAATTTTTAGAAATTAAATTCGTAATATCTATCAGCTTATTATGAGCAAAAAGTTCACCTTTGCTCATCTCTAATCTTTTTTTTAATAGAGTAATTAAGAATTTTAATTGAATATGCACGGAAGAAGGAAGATTTTTTAAAGATCGAGCTAAAGTTTGATAGCCTTCTTTTTTTAACTCTTCTAATCTTTCTTTAAGAGGCTTATATTCTTTATGGTTTAGCTTAATAAACTCATTGTAGATTCCCCAAAGAAGAAAGTTTCCTAAGACTATTTTCTCTTCAAAAGGATAGGCTTCTTTTTCGATTAAATTCATTAAATATTCTTCTATTAAGAAGTATAAATTCCAAGGTATCTTTTCTTCTCCGTGGAAGTTTAATTCTTTATCTGGCTTGATGGTAGAACCATGTTGAAGTAATTCAAAACTAAAAGGTTCTTGATGGTCTAATAATCTTGCTGCTGCTGGGCAAGAAAAAGAAAGAGTATTAAATATACCCCTGGAGGTAGGAACACATATATTAGGGTAAGTAAGACATACCTCGCTTTTAGCTTGTTTGCCTAAATTTCTATGAATATAACATAAGTTATCTTCTTCTAAAAAAATACAACGACCATTAATTAAACTATTTTTAACTTTTTTACTATCTTCTGAAACAATAAATAGAGGTTGATCCGAAGAATAAGGCAGAGGATGTTCTTTAAAGTAATTAGAAAGCTTTTGATAAGTATTTTCGTCAATATTTATCTCCCACCCCAGACAGCAACTGCCACAACTTTGACACTTAAACTTTGTATTTATAGAGGTGGTATAATAATGATTAAGAGAATAAATAAGCTTCATCTTCTTTTATCTTTCGAAGGGTAGAAAGATAAAGCTAAGTCTGCTAAAGCTTTAACTTCTTTTAGTAAGCCATAAAGTTCCTCTAAGTTAATCATATTAGGACCATCGCATAAGGCTTGAGAAGGATCTGGATGGACTTCTAAAAATAAACCATCACATCCTACTGCTACCGCAGCCTTAGCCAGATACTTAACAAATTCCCTTTCTCCGGCAGAACAGTCTCCCTTTCCTCCTGGAAGCTGAACACTATGGGTCGCATCAAAGATTACTGGGTAGCCAAAGTTTTGCATGATAGGAATACTCCGAAAATCGACCACTAAGTTATGGTATCCAAAAAAAGTTCCTCTCTCGGTAATAAGAATCTGGTTGTTTTCGGTAGAAGTAATCTTAAGAATGATATTCTTTGTTTCCAGAGGAGAAAGAAATTGACCTTTTTTGACATTGATTACTCTTTTAGTCTTAGCTACTTCCATAATAAGGTTAGTTTGTCGGCATAAAAAAGCAGGAATTTGAATAATATCAACTACTTTAGCAACTTTCTTGACTTCATTAACGCAGTGAACATCGGTCATAATGGGCAAGTTCAATTTAGATTTAATCTTTTTTAAGACCGCCAGTCCTTTTAAAAGCCCTGGACCTCGATAAGAGTTGACGGAGCTTCGATTAGCCTTATCATAAGAAGATTTAAAGATGAAAGGTATGCTTAACTCTTGGGTAATCTCTTTTATTTTCTTAGCTGTTTTTAGACAACTTTCTTCATCTTCAATGACACAAGGTCCGGCTATCAGGACCAAGGGATTATTTTTACCTATCTTAAGATTAGCAATGGTTATTTCTTTAGTCTCCATGATTTCTCTTTTTAAGGGAAGCTTTTATAAAATCTTTAAAGAGAGGATGAGGGGAAGCCGGCCTAGACTTAAACTCGGGATGAAATTGAGTTGCTAAAAACCAGGGGTGATCTTTAAGCTCAATCACCTCGACTAAATCTTCTTTTAGGTATAAGCCGCTAAAGACAAGCCCTACTTTTTTTAAAACTTCTAAGTATTGATTATTGACTTCATAACGATGGCGATGTCTTTCCAAGACCAAGGAAGTTTGGTAAGCTTGATAAGCTAAAGTATCTTCTTTGATCTGGCAAGGATAAGCACCTAAACGCATTGTTCCACCTAAATTTTCTAAATTTTTTTGACTAGGTAAGAGGTAGATAACAGAATAAGGTGTCTCGGGATTAAATTCACTGCTTTGAGCTTCTTTTAAATTTAGTAAGTTTTGAGAGATTTCAATAATGGCACATTGAAGTCCCAAACAGATGCCAAAAAAAGGAATCTTGTTTTCACGAGCAAATTTAATTGATATTATTTTGCCCTCAATTCCTCGGTCGCCAAACCCTCCTGGTACTAAAATTCCATCTACTTCTCTTAATTGTTTTTCAAAGCTACTTTTATCTTGATAATCTTCGGCATTGATTAATTTAACTTTAACTTGACAATGATTAATAATTCCGCCGTGGATTAAAGCTTCGTGAATGCTTTTATAAGAATCTTGAAGTTGGACATATTTTCCTACTACGCCAATAGAAACTTCAAATAATGGATTTTTTATAATTTCTACTAACTTTTTCCAAGAAGTTAAATCATTTTTTTGATTATTTAAGTTTAGGGTAGAGGAAATTAGATCTCCTAAATTTTGGTCTTCAAAGACTAAAGGTACTTCATAGATACTGGAGACATCATTAGCTGAGATCACGGCTTCTTTTTGGACATCACAAAACAGAGCAATCTTAGCTTTTGTTTCTTCTGAAAGAGGAATTTTAGTTCGACATAATAAGATATCGGGTTGAATACCAATTTCGCGAAGCTCTTTAACGCTATGTTGAGTGGGTTTGGTCTTTAACTCATTAGATCCGGTGATATAAGGAATATAGGTGAGGTGAAGATAAGCAGTATTATCTTTGCCTATATCGTTACGAAGTTGACGGATAGCTTCTAAAAAAGGAAGACTTTCGATGTCACCTACCGTGCCTCCAATCTCTATAATGACCAGATCTACTCCTTCCTTATTGCCTAAATTAGTAATGCAGTTCTTAATTTCGTTGGTAATATGAGGGACTACTTGCACCGTTTCTCCCAGATAATCCCCCCTTCTTTCTTTGGTAATCACCTGATAATATATTTTGCCAGTAGTATAGTTGTTTTCTCTACCGGTGGAAACAGTAGTAAACCTTTCATAATGGCCTAAGTCTAAATCTGTTTCTGTTCCATCTTCGGTTACATAGACTTCTCCATGTTGATAAGGGCTTAAGGTACCTGGATCGACATTAATATAAGGATCAAGCTTTAGCAAATTAACCTTATATCCTCGACTTTCCATGATATTTCCAATAGAAGCCACCGCAATTCCTTTTCCTAAGGAAGAGATTACTCCTCCGGTAATAAAAATATATTTAGCCATTACCCCTCCTCAATCTTGCTACTATTTTTGGTAAATCTTCTGGGATGTCGACACTTAATGATTCATACTTAGTTTCAATAACCAGCATGGAGTAACCATTTTCTAAAACTCTAAGCTGCTCTAATTTTTCATCTTCTTCTAACTTACTGGGAGGTAGATTAGTGAGTTCCAAAAGAAATTTTTTGCGATAAGCATATAGGCCCAAATGTTTATAATAGTTGACACCCAAAGGATGAGAAGGAAACTGGTAAGGAATAATAGATCGAGAAAAATATAAAGCATAGTCACCTTTGTTAGTGACTACTTTTACTATATTAGGATTAATTAGCTCTTCTTGATTCTTTATTGGGCATTTTAAAGTAGTCATCTTTAGGTCTTGATAGTTAAAAAAAGGATTCACTACCTCATTAATGGCTAAAGGAGAAATTAAAGGCTCATCTCCTTGGATATTAACCACGATCTCAAAGTCTAAATCTTTAATCACTTCAGCAATCCGGTCTGTTCCAGACTTATGTTGGTAGGAAGTTAAGACTACTTTTTCTGTAAAGTTTTTGGCTACTTCTAAAATTCTCTGATCATCAGTTGCAATGATGAGTTCGTCCAATAAAGATGCTTTAAGGGCATTCTCGTATACATGTTGAATCATAGGCTTACCTAAAAGATCGACTATAGGTTTGCCTGGAAAGCGAGTAGAATTATACCTGGCTGGAATTATTCCCACAACCTTCATTTTATTTATATCTTTGGAGAATGGTCTTGATTAATTCAGTAGTCGAGAATCCTGCTACTTCAGGAATGGTAATGACTTTCCCTCCATGAATATCAACAATATCCCTGCCTACGATTTCCTCAATCTGGTAATCTCCTCCTTTGACTAAAACATGAGGGATAATTTGAGAGATAATTCTATAAGGATCAAGTTCGTAAAAGATGATCACATAATCTACAAATAATAAAGAAGCTAACGCTTCTGCTCGAGCATCTTGAGGATATAAAGGGCGATGGTCTCCTTTAAGTTTCTTGATAGAACTATCACTATTTACAGCCACAATCAGGATATCTCCTTGTTTTTTAGCTTCACTTAAATATCTAATATGCCCTAAATGAAGGATATCAAAACAACCATTAGTAAAAACAATCTTCTTTCCTTCTTTTTTGTGTTTTTCAACCAGAGGAATTAGCTCTTTTATCTCTTTAATCTTCTTTTGAACCATAGTTAATTATCCAAGTAATAGTTAATTATCTAAAGGAATTAGCTCTTTATCTCTTTAATCTTCTTTTAATCTTCTTTTGAACCATAGTTAGTTATCCAAGTAGCTGCCAGATATAAATTATCAGCAATATAATCAGGCTGGTAGGTCCATTCTTCTCTTTTCTTTAATTCTTCGCTTCCATATCCGGTAAGGACTAAGACCGTCTTGCAACCAGCATTAAAACCAGCTCCAATATCTGAAATTTTATCTCCAATTAAGAAGCACTGTTTAAGATCAAGATTATATTTCTCTTTAGCTTGATAAAGCATACCTGGTTTTGGTTTACGGCAAGAACAGTCAATCTTATACTTTTTGACTTTGCCCTCAAGATAATGAGGGCAAAGGTAAGTGCCATCTATTGAGATGTTAAGTTTAAATAATTCTTCTTTTAAGCATTGATTAATTAAGTTTGCCTGAGAAATATTCAGATATCCTCTGGCTACTCCCGATTGATTAGAAACAATAATTATCTTAAAGTTATATTTCTTCAGTAATTTCAAAGAAAGCTCTACTTGAGGAAGAAGTTTTAACTCTTGGGGGGATTTTATATAGCCATAGTCATAATTTAAAGTGCCATCTCGATCTAAAAAAACAGCTTTATTGGCCATTGCCTCTTTGTTTTGCTACTACTGATCTTAGTTGGGAGATAGTTTCAATATTAGCTGTCAGTTCCAAAGGAGTAACTGTCGCTGTTCCTGTCTTGCCCACCACAATCCCAGCTGCACAATTAGCTAAAATAGCCGCATTAACAAAGTCTAAGTCTAAAGCTAAGGCTAAGGCCATCACGCTAACTACGGTATCACCTGCTCCGGCGACATCATATACTTCTTTAGCAATCGTAGGAATATGAATAGCTGTTTTTTCTTTTTCAAAGATTGACATCCCTTCTTTTCCTCGGGTAATTACAGCCACTTTACAGCTTAAATCATTTAAGATTTTATCTCCAGCCGCAACCAAGTCTTCCAAACTCTTAATATTAATCTTGCTCATTTCAGAAGCTTCTTTTAAATTAGGAGTGATTAAAGTAATCTCTTTATACTCTAAGTAGTTTTCAACCTTAGGGTCAACGATAACTTTTTTATGGTCCCTTTGGGAGAGATTGACTATTTTTTCGACTAAGTTTTTAGTAATAACTCCTTTTCCGTAGTCAGAAATGACAATTATATTTACTTCAGCCATCTGTTCTTCGATATTAGCTATTACTTTGGCTTCTATCTCTTCTCCAATAGGCTTTCTTAATTCTTTATCTACTCGGACTATTTGTTGCTGAGAAGCGATAATCCTACTCTTTAAGATGGTAGGTCTTTCGTAATCAACCACTAATTTATCTACAGAAATATGCTTAATGCCTAACTCAAAAGAAAGTTTTCTCCCGATACCATCATTGCCAATTACTCCTATTAAAGCTACTTTTCCACCTAAACTCATAATATTATTAGCTACATTAGCTGCCCCACCAGGGATAAAGCTTTGAGAAACTACTTCGACGATAGGTACCGGAGCCTCAGGAGAGATCCGAGTTACTTCTCCCCAAACAAATTCATCCATCATTACATCCCCAACAACCAAGACATTGATTTCTTTAAAACGATTAATTATTTCAGATAAATTTTTCATCCATCCTCCTACTCAAGAAAATAAAGCTTTTTCTACTAAATTACAAATAATATGCCCAATGGTAATATGAGATTCTTGGATGCGAGGGGTATTAAAAGAAGGTACGACGAGACACAAATCAGTAATATCTTTTAACTTACCTCCATCTTTTCCAGCTAAACCAATGGTAAAAACTTTCATCTCTTTAGCTTTTTCTATAGCTTGGCAAACATTAGGAGAATGGCCACTGGTACTAATACCAATGGCAATATCTCCTTCTTGGGCTAACCCTTCCACTTGACGAGCAAAGACATAATCATAACCATAATCATTGCCAATAGCGGTTAAGATAGAGGTGTCGGTGGTTAAGGCAATGGCTGGTAAAGAGCTTCTTTCTAATTTAAATCTACCCACTAATTCTCCAGCCAGATGTTGAGCATCAGCCGCGCTTCCTCCATTACCAAATAAGAGTACTTTTTTATGACCTTGATAAGCCTTGATAATCTCCTGAGCTATTTTTTCTATTTTATCTATGGGAAGATCTTTCTTTACTTGGCAACTTTCGTTGATCTCTTGAACAATCTCTTCTTTCATTTTTTGAGCCACCTTTCTTTCTTGATTTAGCCAAAGTTAAGATAAAGCTATCTTTTCTAAAACAGCTCTGGCTAATAAAGGGATCATAATTTCATGATGCCCAATTAAAGAATAACCCTTACCTCCTTCTTGAGTAGGACGTTGAACCACATTTACTCTTGGTCGGTAATGAGATTCTTTATCTAAATTGATGGTGGTAAAGTTGTTAACTTGATAACCTAAATTACGAGCAACAGTAAGGGCCTTTAAAAAGACTTCAGGTAAGATTACGGCTGAACCAATATTTAAATAAACTCCTCCATCTCCTAATTTAGTAATTTGACGAGCAAAGATCTTAAAATCATGAAGACTTCCTTCTCCTAAGGCAGCTCCATTACAGTTTTTATGTTGATGAATAATATCGGTCCCAATAGCCACATGGATAGTTACTGGAATTTGAAGTTTAAAACCTTGATATAAGATACTGTATTCTTTATAGGGATTGTCAAGTACTTCAATCTTTTCAGCAATGACTTGCCCTAAACCAAGCTTTTTTCCCAAGCAATTACTTATGGCTTCATTAAGTAATTGGGTAGATTCTTCCGCCATACCAAAGACACCGGAAGTAATATTTTCAGCTACATCTTCTGAAGTTTCTCCAATCAGAGAGATTTCAAAATCATGAATAGCTCCCGCCCCATTTAAAGCAATAGCGGTAACAATCCCTTTCTTCATTAATTCGATAATCAAGGGAGAAAGCCCGCATTTAATGACATGGGCTCCCATGGCCAGTATGACTGGTTTTTTATGCTCATAGGCTTTGAAGATTAAATTTACCACTTCTTTTAAATCATTAGCTGCCAAGATAGAAGGTAGCGAACTTAAGTAGCTTAAAAAATCTTTATAAAATAAGTTTAGATTAATAAAATCTTTAATCTTGACCTTATTCTTTCTCTCTTTTAAAGGATAGGTCTTTATTTTGCTTAAATTTAAAGGTTCAAATTTCATAAACTTTTTCTTATTTTAAAGGAATCTCTCTCTTTATTAAAACAGCATAAATAGAACCAAGAGGAATCTTGCTCTTTATTAAGACAGGAATCTTAAAAGAGTCATCAGTAAGCCAAATTAAGATTTCTCCGCAATGCTTAAAGATGCCTTCGAATAACATTTTAGGCTTGATGACAATGGTGCTAATTTCTCCAAATAAGGTATATAATCTTTCTTTTTTTAAGACTTCTATTTCTAATTTATATATAGTTTCAGAAGAAATGACATTTAAATAGCTTGAATTTCCAATAATTAATTCTTGTTGACGGATCTGGTATAAGGCCGATAAAGGATCGTAGATTAACGTAGGAATCTTAACTGGATGTTTATTGACATAAGCTAAATTCTCTTGATGGTCAAAAATAATAGTTTCATTTTTAGTATAGTTTCCTTCTTGTAAATACTTTTCAAACTTACATGTTTGAAATTGATTATTAATAGTTGATTTAATCCGATCCTCTACTTGGTAGAATAAAGAAAAAAAAGGAAAAGATTGAGTTTTGACTTCTATAGAATAAGTATCAGGGGTATTCTCCTTAGAGAAGGTCATCAGGCTTCTACCTACAGGCATACCCATATAATTAACAGAGAAAGTAAGTTTTTCTCCCTCGCTATTAACTATCGGAGAAACATTTCCTTGGGCCAATAAAGAAGAAGTTAAAATCAATAAACTTAAAGTTAAATAGACTAAAATTTTAAACATTTTTAAACATATTTTTTATAAATTTTAGAAATATTATAAGGCACTTAAAAGATAAGTGCAAGTTATTTTTATGATAAAAAACAAGGTCTAAAGCTTGGTCTGAAAAAGATATCTTTCTAAATATTCTAAGGCTTCTCTCTTGTTTTTGATCGTTCCTTCTAAGTAAGTCTTTTTAACCTCGTTTAATAAAACTTTAAAGACAGGACCTGGAGTGAGATTAAAGGATTGAATTAAATCATCTCCAGTAACTAAAGAAGGGGGGTTAAATACTTTGTCTTTAGTCAAATATTTATGGATTAAGAGTGAAGCTAATTTTAGGTGTGTTTCAAAATTAACCTTATATCTTTGGCTATGTGTTTCTTTTTTATCAGCCAAAGAAAGTAAGACTGTATTTATTAAGTTATGGTTAACTCTTTTATAAAAACGCCATAAAGCTTTATGGCTTAGCTCTTTACTATTAGAAAGGTAGCCTATCTGCATATGATGTTTAATAATTTGACCTAAATCTTCAGTTTCCTGGTTGCTTAAAGCTAAACGTTTACTGATTGCATAAGAGAGAGTTTGACCTATTCCTTGATGGCCAAAAAAGCAAATCTTTCCGGCTTGATCAAAAGATCTGGCAAGGGGCTTGCCAATATCGTGAAGCAAGACAGCTAACTTGAGCAAGACAAGGTTACTTCTTCCACAAGAATATTTCTTTCTTAAAAAACTTTTTATATTTTTTTGATAATCTGGAAAATACCAGGCAAGATTTCCTAAGATCTCTTCTAATTCTTTTAAAGAATTAAGCAAGTGTGTCTCAATATCTTGACTGTTAAATAAATCATTCTTAAAGAAGGCCAACTCAGGAATAATCTGAACTAATAGATTTAATTCCTTTAATTCTTTGATCGAAGAGTAAGCATCTTTTTTCTCTAAGATTAAACTAAGCTCATTAATAATTCTTTCCGAAGCAACTTCTTTTATTCTTGGAGCTGATTTAATTAAGAATTCTTCAGTCTGGGGGTCTAACTTAAATCTTAGTTGAGCTTTTAAACGAATGGCTCTTAGTAGTCTTAAAGGATCATCAAGAAAAGAAGAAGGATTAACTACCTTTAAATTTTTTTGTTTTAAATCTTTCCTTCCTTCAAAAGGATCAATCAGCATAAGGTTACTGATTTCTATGCCCATGGCATTGACCGTAAAATCACGATCTCTTAAGTTTTCTAAAAAAGAGCTTTCTTTAACTTTAGAAAAGTCTATCTTCTTAGTCAGATGGCCTTCTTTATAGACAAGACGATAACTGTTTTCTTTAATCTTAAAAAAGCTTCCTTTTAAAAGCTGGCTTAGTTGCTTAACCAAAGGAAGAGGGTTATTGAAGGTAACTAAGTCAAGATCCATCACCTTTCTTGATAAAAGCAAATCTCTAATACTTCCACCTACTAAGTAGATTTTTTCTTGAGGAGAGATTATATCTTTGAGGAGATTAAAGAGGTGAAGGTGAGGTGATAATTTCTTAATTAAAAGATCTTGGCTATATTCCATGGAAGATCTTTTTAGCAAAATTTTTAAATAAAGTAGCAAGACATTGAAGAATGTCTATTACAGCTGGAGCGATGTCTTGGGGATAAAAATTGTAGTATCTTAAATCTTTTTCCCGGAACCTTAAAAAGTCAATAATGGTCTTTGTCCTTTTGGGATAAGAAAAGCTCCAGTCTTTAGGAGGACCTTTTAATACTTGAACTAAATGATTAATATCACCTCTTAAATCACGACATTTAATACCTATTTTATAATTTCTCAGGCGGGGAATCTTTTCTCCTAAGGCTAATTTATAAAATAGTTTAGGATAGTCCAGTTGAGCATGGATAAACAAAGAAAGAGAACCCCAGAGACGGCCATTTACCTCCATTAACTTAAATTTTTTATCCTTGATATCTTGTTTAAATTCAACCATGGCGGGTCCCCACCAACCAATAGCTTTTAGTAAGACTAAAGCTTCTTTTTTCATGGCCTTATCAACAGGGATACTTTCACAAAGACAACTTGCCGAACCGGTAGGATTAGCTTCTCTAATTCGATGGTGAGAAGCTTGGGCATATGAATTTCCTTCTTTATCTAAAATGGTAAAGAATCCATAACCTTCCCCTTCGATAAACTCTTGGATTAAGGGATAGGGAGAATGTTGATGAAGATGGAGATACTTTTCTATTAATTCTAAAGGATGGTAAGCATATAGTATTTTTCCCCTAATAATTTGGTTATTTTCTTCATCAAGATAAGAAGCATGGCTTGATTTAATGACCACAGGATAATTAAGGTGGTAAGCTACTTGAGGAAGCTCATCTAAAGAATTAACAAAAATGGTGTTAGGGGTAGAGATGTTTAATTCCTTAGCGATTTGAAAGGTTTTTTTCTTATTTACTACTTTACCAATGGTTTCAAATTCTGGAATGGGAAGAATGGCCCAAGGAGGAAACTTATCTCTATATTTAGAGAATAAGAGGAGGGTATAATCAGTCATCGGAATAATAAGTCCTACTCTTTTTAATCTGATGAGATTTAAGACCTCTTCTAAAAATCCTTGGGGATTTTCTAAGGGATGAGGATAAATAAATCTTTGGTAAACATAGCGGGAAAAGAAAGAGATGGCATTTTTGGTCTCGTCTCCCGCAATAATCTTTAGGCCTAATCTGCCTAATGACCTCACCGTAGCCAGAGTACTATTAAGTTTAGCATCAGTGATTAAGACTTTCAAAGAACCCTCTCTTTATTAAAGAAAGTATCTCTAATCTTTCTTGCCTTAACTAAAGCTCCACAAAGTTGAAGTTTAAGGTAGTCAAGATGATCATAACTTCGCAGGCCTACTCTTCTTAAAGTATATGGATTTTTAGCAATACTTTCTACGCTGTTTAAGCCATCTATAGTTAAAACAGCGTAATGAAATTTATTCTCTTGGAGTATCTTGATGATCTCTTGATTATAATCATCTTTTTTACCATTAGGATAAGCAAATACCTTTACTTCTTGGTTTATTTGTTCTTCAATGATCTTCTTGGAACAAACTATCTCTTCTTTGGCTTTAGCCAAAGAGACCTTACTGGCAATAACATGAGAACAAGTATGAGCTCCAAAGCTAATGTTATCTTTACTCATTTCTTTTACTTGTTCCCAGGAAAGAAACATCTTTTCTAAACAATTTGTCTCTACCTGACAAGTATTTCTTAGTCTATCCATAGCTTTATTTTTTTCTTCCTCGGTTATTTTTTTAAAAATACTTTGGATCTTAGTAATGGTGGCTTTTTTTAAAGCAGGAGAATCAAGAAAGTAGCTCCCTATTTTATCTATCTCAATATAGGTTTCTTTAGTCTGTTTAATTAAATAAGCTACTTCATCCCACCAAAAGAGTTTTCTTTTGCCCTCGATATAATCGGTGGTCAAGAATATTAAAGCCGGGAGGCGATATCTTTTTAAGATAGGGTAAGCATATAGATAGTTGTCTAAATAACCATCATCGAAGGTAATAATTACTTTAGGTCTTTGGATTTTTTCTTTATGGAGCACAATGGAGTGAAGATCGTTAAAATTTATTACCTCATATTTATTTTTAAGATAACTCATCTGAGTTTCAAAAGACTGAGGAGTAGCGCTGATTAATGCTTCGTCAAAAGAAAAATTAAAGCTTAAATTTAAGATCCGATGATACATCAGGATAATAATCTTGTCTTTTTGAAAGCCTTTAAATATAGGGGTAAGTAATGGAGCGGTTAACTTACAACAAGTATTTCTTAAGCTCATTTTTAGACTCCGGAATTAATTTTAAAAATCTTCGTTTACCAACTTGAAGGATAGCTTCTTCTTTTAGATCTAAGACATAATCAATGTCTGATATTTTAGCCTGATTCAATTTTACGGCGTTCTGCAAAATAAGTCTTTTCGCTTCACCTTTGCTGCTGGTTAATTTACTTTCGACCATTAGATCGACTAACTTTTTATCAGCCTGACTGACTGGATATGTTTCTAATTCTTTAGGTAATTCTTTATACTTAAAGACTTTTTCAAATTCTTCTTCAGCTAAAGTAGCTTCTTGGAAACTGTGATAAAAAGAGACAATTTCCTTAGCTAAGTTCTTCTTTACTTCTTTGGGATGTTGCTTGCCCTTCTCTAAATCTTTTTCTAAATTAATTAAGTTTTCTTCTTTGATATCGGTGAGAAGCTTATAGTATTTTAACATCAGGTGATCAGGAATAGACATAATCTGGCCAAACATTTCTATAGGAGGTTCTAAGACGCTAATATAATTGTTGTAGCTCTTACTCATCTTTCGAAAGCCATCAGTTCCTTCTAAGAGAGGAAGAGTCATTACCACCTGTGGTTTTTGTCCATACTCTCTTTGTAGTTCTCTACCCACCAAGAGATTAAATTTTTGTTCACTACCACCTATTTCTATATCAGCCTTAATGATTACAGAATCATATCCTTGGAGTAAAGGATATAAGAATTCTAAGATTGTAATCTCTTTTCCAGTCTTATAGCGATTCTTAAAATCATCCCTTTCTAACATTCTGGCTACAGTGTAAAAGGAGGTAAGTTCAATAATCTGAGGTAAGGACATTTCTTTAAGCCAACTACTATTGTATATTACCTGGGTTTTTTTTGGGTCTAAAATCTTAAATACCTGCTCTTGATAAGTTTGGCTATTCTTAGTCACTTCTTCGGGGGTTAATTTAACTCGAGTTTGAGATTTGCCACTGGGGTCTCCAATTTGAGCAGTAAAGTCTCCAATTAAGAAGATAATTTGATGGCCTAAATCTTGAAAGATTTTAAGTTTGCGAAGAATTACGGTATGCCCTAAGTGGATATCTGACGCTGTAGGATCAACACCAAATTTTACTCTTAAGGGTCTCTGGTCTTGGTGAGACTTTTTAAGTTTATCTAATAATTCTTCTTGGGAGATTAAGTCCACCACTCCTTGACTAATTACTTTTAATTCACTTTCCAAATTCATCATCTTACCTTTCACTTGACTAAGATTAACATACCAAATAGTTTAATTCAAGCAAATTTCCTCCAGCAATTTTCATTATAGGATTTCACAAAGCAGATTAACCTAGCAGATCAACCTAATTTTTTACGATTTTCATAGAAACATTTAAGACTTCTGGCCAGATTTAATGACTAACCCATTACCCTCAGTTATTAAATTTCTCTTGACTTTTAAGCTTAAACATACTTAATATAATGGTTATACTCAAATAAGTCAGATTTGCAAAAAGTAGTTAAAGAAGACGATAGACCTTAGACTCAAGACGATCAGGGAAGGTTTTTAATCTAGGGACTATCTAAAATTTTCGCAAATCAAGAATAAGGAAAAAGAAATTGATAAAGGCATTTTGTTGTTGGAGTGGCGGGAAAGATAGCACCTTATCCCTTTACAGAGCCCAGCAAGGTCAACAGATTGAAGTTACGCATCTTTTAAATATGCTGGCTGAGGATGGTAAATATTCACGCTCTCATGGGATTTGCGTAGAACTATTAAAAACACAAGCCTCTGCTATCGATATTCCTATTGTTCAAAGGAAGGCTACTGCCAGAGGTGCTATCTCCGGGAATACCTATGAACAGGAATTCAAAAAGGTGGTTTTAGAGTTGAAAGATACGGGTGTTGATGCCGGTATCTTTGGAGACATTGACCTTCAAGTACATAGGGATTGGGTGGAAAGGGTATGCCTTGAAATGGATATAACCCCAATTTTACCTCTCTGGAAAGGGAATCGGGAAGAATTAATAACTGAGTTTATAGATGTCGGGTTTAAAACAATTGTCGTGACAACTAATGCTAATTACTTAGGCAAGGAGTGGTTAGGCCGGCAAATAGATAAGGAATTCGTAGCCGAACTCAAGGCACTTGGTAATATTGACCTCTGCGGCGAGGATGGTGAATTCCACACCTTTGTCTATGATGGCCCTATATTTAAACACCCGGTTAAATTTACGGTTGGAGAAAAAGTATTAAAAGATAATCGCTGGTTTTTGGAGATTAAGAAAGATTAACCGCGAAGGTACAAAAATGTAAGGAACCCATTTTAATGGAAGCAATAATCCTGTTAGGACATGGCTCAAGACTTACAGAGGCAAATAAAATACTGAAACAAATGGCATTGCTCGTAAAGGAATTAGGGGATATTTCCATAGTGGAGATAGCCTTCCTGCAATTTGTGAAGCCTGACTTTTTTGATGCTATTTCTGCCTGTGTCTCAAGCGGAGCCGGGAAGATAATTGTCCACCCTTATTTTCTTTATAAAGGCCGACACTTTGAGGAAGACCTTACTGAGATGATTGGTGAAGCGCAAAAAAGATACCCTGATATTGAGTTTGTCCTTACGCAACCCCTCGGTGTCCATGAAAATATCGCCAGGGTTGTCCTTGAAAGAGCAATGAAAGACATCAAGCCGGTGAAAATACTTAAACCGCATGAGATAGAGGAGAAGAGTTTTGAGATAATCACTGGGGAACTGGGCGAAACAAACTTCAGGGACATTGAACTGCCGATTGTTAAAAGGGTTATTCATGCCACAGGTGATTTTGAATTTGCCAAAAATATGCGATTTGCTGCAGAGGCAGTGGAGGCAGGAATACGAGCCATAAAAAATGGGATGAATATCCTTGTTGATGTGGAGATGGTGAAGGCAGGCATAAATAAGAGATTGCTCCATAAATGGGGAGGAGAAGTTATTTGCAGGATGCAGGAGGAAGGATGCAGGAGGCAGGATGAAGAAAATAAGACAAGGGCTGAGATGGCTATTGAATCAGCGATGCAGGAGAAGAGGGACATCGGCATTGTGGCTATCGGTAATGCACCAACCGCACTCTATAAGGTAATGAAATTGATTAGGAATACGGATTTCAAGCCTGAGCTTGTTATTGGTGTGCCTGTGGGTTTTGTCAAAGCCGTTGAATCAAAAGAGGTGCTTTTGCATATGAAGTATCCGTTTATTACTTCATTAGGAAGAAAAGGCGGCAGTTCTGTAGCTGTGGCTATTGTCAATGCATTGTTAAGGATGGTGAAAGAAGAAGATGATGGGACTATTGCAGCATAACATTGGAGTTGAGTAGAAGGTTCTGAACGTCGCGAGCTTGTTCGCCGTGAGCTCAGGTTCTTTCCGTTCCAATAAATTTGTTGCATTTTTAAAAATCGTAACCAAAGGAAGTAAAAAATTTATTTTTCAATTCACGATTCGCAATTCGCGATTCCAGATTCTTTAATGTTAACTAAACAGGTATATAAGATGGGATTGATTCGTTTTGGTGTATCATTAGAAGAAGTACTCTTGGCAAACTTTGATGAACATATCAAAGAAAAGGGTTATCGGACAAGATCTAAAGCCATCTCCGACCTGATAGGAGAGGTTCTGGTTAAGGAAGAATGGGCAGGACAGGGGAATGTTGCTGGAGCAATCACCTTAATCTATGACCACCACAGAAGAGAATTGGTAAATAAGTTGACTGAAATCCAGCACGATTTTTATAAAACAATCATCTCCTCCCAGCACACCCATTTAGATCATAATAACTGCTTAGAGGTAGTTATCGCAAAAGGAGAGCCAGAAAAGATTAAGAAGCTTGCCAATAAGTTAAAATCAACTAAGGGCGTCAAGCACTCTACCCTCACCATGGCCACAACAGGAGAGGAGATTTAAGCTATTTTTTTGTTTTGTGAGTAGCACGAATTTTAAAAATGTATTAAAAAATTACTTGACATTTTTTAGGGTTTGCGTTACTTATTTAAAATAAGTAACGTGATATAAAAGAAAAGGAGGTGATTTTGTATGTTCAAAAAAACTTTAATAATTATGTTGGGGGTGCTATTTCTTGCCTCGCAGAGCTTTGCAGCCAGACCACTTACTACTGATGATGCTGGCATTGTTGAAAAGGGAACCTTTGAATTGGAGCGTGGATATGATTACACCAAAAACCAAAATAACACAGAAAGCCAAACAACAGGTTTATCGCTCAAGCATGGACTGACAGATAGATTGGATTTTGGTCTCGCATTTCCTTATGAGATTAAACCCAATAAAGGTCTTGGTAGTGCAGAATTAGGTGTAAAGTTTTCCTTGCTGAAGGAAAAAGAGGGTCTACCTGGCCTATCTTCAACTTTTAGTTATCAAGTAGGTGTTTTGGCCTATACGTTGAATATGATTCTTTCCAAAGGATTTGGCTCTTTAACTTGCCATCTTAATATAGGCTTTGAAGCTACAGGACAAGTAACAGAAAGGGGAATAACTACATATTCAGGTGCCGTAGAATATTCTGCTATTAAGGAGAATTTAAACTTAGTGGCTGAAGTCATGGGTAATGAAGACAACCTGTTAATGGGATTAATTGGCACAAATTTTCAAGCTTTTAAAGGGGTAACTTCTGATATAGGGTTGCAGTTTGGATTTAACAATGACAGTCCCAAAAGTGGTTTGACTATAGGTTTAACCACTGAATTTTAAAGGAGGTAAAAATGCATATACCAGATGGGTATTTAGGACCTGTAACTTGTGGTGTTTCTTATATGGCGATGCTGCCGATATGGGCAGTGGCATCAAGGATTGTTAAAAAAACGCTCAAGGCAAAACAAGTGCCGATGTTAGCCATAGGGGCGGCATTTAGTTTTGTGATCATGATGTTTAATGTGCCCATACCGGGAGGAACAACCGGACATGCGGTAGGCGGTGTTCTCGTGGCCATACTCCTTGGACCATGGGCAGCTTGTATTGCCATAACGGTAGCTTTAGTTATTCAGGCACTCTTATTTGGTGATGGAGGCATCACCGCCATAGGTGCTAATTGCTTTAACATGGCTTTTGTGCTTCCATTCGCTGGATATTATATCTATAAGGCAATTAGTGGAAGCGCTCCCAAAGATTCAAACAGAAGAGTCATTGCCGCAGGGATAGCTGGTTATGCAGCCCTTAATCTTGCCGCAGGACTGACCGGATTTGAGTTTGGTATTCAACCACTTCTTCATAAGACAGCAAGCGGACAAGCACTCTACTGCCCATACGGATTAAATGTTACCTTACCGGTAATGTTGGGGGAGCACCTGTTGTTTTTCGGCTGGGTGGAGGCAATTGTAACTGCCCTGGTAATAAAATATTTACAGAAGCAATCGCCGGAACTGCTGGAAGAAGGAAGGAAAAACTGATGAAAATTACTACTAAACTTTGGATAGGAATGGCAATATTAATTCTCCTTTCTCCACTTGGGCTTATCTTACCAGAGCATTTTAAGGCAGGCTCGGCCTGGGGCGAATGGGGAGCCGATGAAATGCAAAAACTCGTAGGCTACATTCCACAAGGCCTCGAAAAGCTCGCCAGTATCTGGAAGGCACCTATGCCGGATTATGCCTTTGAGGGCTGGGAAGAAAAGGGGCTGACACACCTAAGTTTTGCCTATATCATCTCTGCTGTCATAGGGATTGGTGTAATCGCTATCACGGTAATGGGTCTAGGGAAATTATTAGCCAAAAAAGACGATTAATTCAGTGTTAAAAAACAATAATTTTATAGAGCGGTCGATTACGGGTATCTTGTCATTCCTGAAGGAGTCCATTTTTGTTGATGAATATGCGGCAAAAAAAGGATTCTTGCAATCTTTGGACCCTCGAATAAAAGTAATAACCTTTATCTTGTTTCTTATAACGATACTTCTCATAAAAAGCATTACCCTTTGCCTTTGTCTATACACCGTATGCCTGGTTCTGGCGTATTTTTCCAATGTTCATCTAGGATTTTTCTTAAAAAGGACATGGATATTTATTCCGATATTTGCTTTTTTTATTGCTATTCCGGCGATATTTAGTATTTGGACACCCGGGAAGGCATTGCTCGTCGTAAATATGCTCGGTGCAAAAATTATTATTACACAGCAGGGGTTATTTGGGGCAATATTATTCGTTACGCGTGTCCTGTCCTCGGTGTCGTTTGCTATTCTTCTTAGCTTAACAACAAAACATTTCGCGTTACTCAAGGTCTTGCGGATTTTTGGAATTCCACAGGTTTTTATTATGACATTAGGTATGTCTTACCGCTATATCTATCTTTTTTTAGAAGTGGTTGAGAATACATATCTGGCCATTAAAAGCCGGGTGGGGAGACAACTGCACTACAAAAAAGGACAGCATATCGTTGCCTGGAATATATCCTCCCTCTGGCATAGGTCATATTATCTTAATGAGGCGGTTTATAGTGCTATGCTTTCAAGGGGGTGGACAGGAGAGCCCGTCATTTTAGATGATTTCAAAACTAAAAAAAGGGATTGGGTCTGGCTATTCTTGACAGTGATATTTTTTATAGCTATACTTAAATTAACATGAGTAAAGTAATTTTTGAATTAAAAGAAGTCTATTTTTCTTATCTCGGTAAGTTTCCAGCCGTCTGCGGAATAGATATGACTATAGAGGAAGGGCAGAAGTTAGCCATTATAGGCGCCAACGGTTCGGGTAAGTCGACGCTTCTACATCTTTTGGACGGACTTATTTTTCCGGATAAGGGCAATATTAAGTTCAGGGGGAAAGAGTTAAAAGAAGAGTCTTTTGGCAAGCAAGATTTCTCTCTTGACTTTCGGCGCAGTGTGGGATTAGTCTTTCAAAACCCTGATGTCCAGTTATTTTGCCCGACAGTCCAAGAAGACATTCTTTTTGGCCCATTGCAACTGGGGATTGAAAAAGAGGAAATTAAAAAGCGGTTTGATGAACTCATAACCATCTTGAATATTAAAGATTTGCTTAATAGGACACCACACCAGTTAAGCATAGGAGAAAAACGTAAGGTTGCCATAGCGTCATCTTTGATTATAAATCCGGATATTCTTCTTTTAGATGAGCCGACCGCAGGGCTTGATCCGTTAACGACCCGTCATATTCTTGACTTACTGATTCAGGCAAACGATACCGGCAAAACGATTATTACCTCAACCCATGACCTCCATATTGTTGAAGAAATATCCGATTTTATTTATGTTTTTGGCTCGAACAGGAAAATAATTAAATCAGGTAAAGTGGAGGTAATATTGCAAGATACTAAACTACTCCAAGAAAATAATCTCGTCCATATCCATAGCCACCGACATAAGGACAAAATACATATTCATCCTCATACCCACATGGATCATCACCAGGGTAGTTAAATTAGTTCTTTCTTATTTCTTAATTGAATTGAAATCTCCTCGGGTTCAAATATCTGCAATGTTGATGAATTTTCAGCCTTGCGGACTTAGAGCAAATTAATTTGAGGACAAATAAGTTTATCTTTTATTGCTCGGTATTATTTCCTATGTCCGGTTTTCGTTAACAACTACTATAATAGATCTAGTTTATATGAGTATCATTAATAAGTGTCAAAAATGTAATTATTTTAAGATTACCTGGGATAAAAATTTTCCTTATTCCTGTAAGGTGCTGGGATTTAAAACTAAGAAATGTCCTTATCAAGTAGTTTATGAATCAAGCGGAGTAGAATGTATGTTTTTTAAAGCTAAAAAGATTAAAGAAAACGAGGAATATCAAAATGACTTTTCGTCATCTTGAAACCTCAAATTATTTTCCACCAAAAACCTTCTTTAATCCTTCAACCTTAGTTTTTTCTCCATAGAGAGTAAACTCTAAAGACCTGATATTCTCTTTAACAAAACTAAAATTTATCTCTACAAAGTTACTTATTAAATCCTTGACTCTTTCTCCCCACTCAATGACCGTAATTCCCTCTCCATAAAGATATTCCTCAATTCCAACAGAAATTATCTCTTCCTCTTTCTCTAAACGGTATAAGTCAATATGATATAAGGGGGTTTTTTTTTGATACTCGTTGACGATGGTAAATGAAGGGCTACAAACACAATCGCTTACCTTTAAACCTTTAGCTACCCCTTGAACAAAAGTAGTCTTACCACTCCCTAATTCCCCTACTAAGATTAAAACATCTCTCTTCTTTAATATTTTACCTATCTTAAAGCCAAGATCCTTAGTCTCTTTTGGGCTTTTAGTGATTATCTTTAAAGGATGATCCATGTCCACTTCTTTCAATTCTCTTGATATATCCTATCTTTTCTTTATCCTTAAAAGTCTCATTAAGTCATCAAGCTCATAAGTATTTAAGATATCTTCTTTCGTTAGCCATCCTCTTCTGGCTACTCCTACACCTAATTTCATCATCCAAAGTTGATCTAAGTGGTGAGCATCTGTACCTAAAGAAAATTTTACCCCTAACTCTTTAGCCTTGCGACAATTTACCTCGTTTAAATCTAATCGATCATAGTAAGAATTTATCTCTAAAAAAGTTTGAGTTAAAACTGCTCTTTCTATAACCTCGGGCAGGTTAACCTCATAACCTTCTCGGCTAGAAATTAACCTTCCCGTAGGATGAGCAATAATATTAACCAAAGGATTTTCCATCGCCTTAATTATTCTCTTAGTTACCTCTTGTTTAAATCCAGTATGGATAGCAGCTACCACCAAATCTAATCTTTCTAAAATTTTATCTGGATAGTCAAGACAACCGTCAGACTTTATATCAACTTCACTTCCCGCTAAGATCTTAATTTCTGGTATCTTTAAATTAACTTCTCTTATTTCATCAATCTGTCGACAAAGCTCATCCTCGGTGAGCCCACCAGCATATCTTACCGACTGAGAATGATCACAAATAGCCAGATACTTATAACCAAACTCCCTAGCTTTTAAAGCTATCTCCTCTATGGTAAAACCACCATCACTCCAACAGGAGTGAAGATGGAGGTCGCCTAAAATATTTCTTTGGTCAACAATCTCCAAAGACTTATTTCCTAACGACCACTCTATTTCTCCTCTATCTTCTCGAAGCTCTGGAGGAATCCAAGGCAAACCTGTCCATTGATAAATTTCCTCTTCTGTTTCACCGGCTATTTTCTCTTCACCTTTAAATACCCCATATTCATTAATCTTTAATCCCTTTTCTTTAGCCATAAGGCGAAGTTTTATATTATGGGGTTTTGATCCGGTAAAGTACTGTAAGGCAGATCCAAAGGATCCTTTCTTCACTACCCGTAAATCAATTTGAACTCCTTGTTTTACCACGACAGAACCTTTGGTCTCACCACCAGCTAATACCTGAACTACATTAGGTAAATGAGTAAATTCTTCTACAATCTTCTTTTGATCATGGCCACTAACTAAGATATCAATATCCCCAACTGTTTCTTTCATTCTCCTCAGGGAACCAGCGGGAGTAATATTTTCCAGACTTACTTGTTCTTTGAGCATCTGGATAGTTTCTTCTACTAAAGGATAAGCTATTCCTAATAATACCCTATCCTGAGTAGATAAAAACCACTCTACCCCCTTACTTATATTCTTAACTTTTTGCTCTCCCATACCAGGAAGATTAGCTAACCTTCCATCAGTAATTACTCTCTTTAAATCGTCTAAATCCTTCACTCCTAATTCCCTATTGATCAAGTTAAGAGACTTGGATCCTAATCCTCGAATCTTCATAAGATTAACTAAGGTCTCTGGAACATTCGAGATTGCCTCTTCGTACTTACTCATCTTTCCGGTCTTTAAAAACTCGTCAATCTTCTTAGCAATGCCTTCTCCTACTCCAGGAATCTTTCGTAAATTTCCCATCTTCCAGATATGTTCAATATCTTCGGTTAAACTTACGATGACCTGAGCTGCTTGTCGATAAGCATTAACTTTAAAAAGATTCTCTCCTTGAAGCTCCAAGGAATCTGCCATCCTTAAAAACATTTGAAAAATTTGATAATTCTTCACCTTTGGCTTTGGATCCTTAATAAATCTTCTTCTTGTATAGCCTTTTATATAACCTTCTTATATAATTTATATAGTCTTCTTCTTGTATAACATTTTATATAACCTTCTTATATAACTTATATAATCTTTTTCTTGTATAACCTTTTATATAACCTTCTTATATAATTTATATAATCTTTTTCTTGTATAACATTTTATATAACCTTCTTATATAATTTATATAGTCTTCTTCTTGTATAACCTTTTATATAACCTTCTTATATAATTTATATAGTCTTCTTCTTGTATAACCTTTTATATAACCTTCTTATATAATTTATATAATCTTTTTCTTGTATAACATTTTATATAACCTTCTTATATAATTTATATAATCTTTTTCTTGTATAACATTTTATATAACCTTCTTATATAATTTATATAATCTTTTTCT